>JANLVM010000211.1:0-2499 GCA_031364015.1 Gemmatimonadaceae bacterium | reverse complement strand
GCCACCATTGCGGCCATGGCCGTCCTGGTCGATGCCAAAGACGACGCGGCGGAAGCCTTCTATCGGCATTTCAGCTTTCTGCCGTTGCACGAGCGGCCCCGCCGCCTATTCCTGCCCATCAAAACCGTCGCCAGACTGTTTGCTGATTGACCGGCAAGCCGACGGTCACACGTGGCAGCCCACCGAACTGGTGCACGAGGCCTTTGCGCGGCTGGCGGATCGTGACGGCGTCGTCTACCAGAATCGCCAACACTTCTACGCGATCGCGGCGCAGGCCATGCGACGATCATTGGTGGTCCACGCACGCGCGCGCTTGGCAATGAAGCGTCGACTCGCGTTGCTCGATGCACGTCAGGTGCAGGTGGTGGAACTCCGATACTTTGCCGGGCCAAATGCGTGGTGAATTCACCGAAGCCGAAGAGGCGTATGACAAGCGCTCGAAAAACTCGGCGATGGCTACGCTGCGCGCGGCAACCGCGAGAAAGCAAGCGAGTTCTATGAGCGCTACATCGCGATGTACAAGAACGCGGATCCGCCGATCACGCGGCAGGTGACCGAAGTGAAAGCGAAGTTGGCAAAGCAGTCAGGCGAGCCGAGTCCCGTCACGACGAGCGTGAAGAAGTAGCGCGCATCAGGAAAATGCCGCGCGAGGTATTCGTCTGTCCTTTCCCGGACGTGAACGCTGGGCGTTGGCAGGTGTCACAGTCCGGTGGCACCTTGCCGCATTGGTCGCACAGTGGCCGGGAGCTGTTTTACATCAATGGTGATCGAGCCCTGGTTGCCGCCACCGTGGTGCCGGGCGCTTCGTTCACGCTCGGCGCGCAGGCGAAACTGTTCGACGCCAGTCCGCTTCGGACGTGGGGTGAGTACACGCTGCTCTACGATGTGGCGCCGGACGACCAGCGGTTCCTCATGCTGCGCCCGGTCATCGAGGCGCGCCTTGCTGGCGGGAATCGTGCGGACAAGCTCGTGCAGATCACGAACTGGACGGCCGAGGTGCAGGCGAAGCTCGCGGGGAAAGCGCCGAAGTAGCTGTTTGCAGAGGGACCCGCATTGAAGGTGAACCGCGTGGGCGGTAGGTTACCAAGCATGTCCCTCCTCACGAGCATCCTCGCGAAACTCCGCGCCCACGAGGTGGAACTTCGGGAGCGCGGCGTGGTCCACGACGCGGTGTTCGGCTCCGTCGTTCGCGCAGAGAACCGAGGGGATAGTGATGTCGACTTGTTGGTCGATCTCAGCCCCGAGGTTGCCGGCGACTTCTTCGCATACGCGGGAATCGCCGCCGATCTCGAGGCGATCGTTGGACGAGACGTCGATGTCGCGCGACGCGACCGGTTGCGGCCGCACGTGCGTCCCAGCGCCGAGGCGCAAGCGGTGTATGCCTTCTGACGTTCCGCACGAACGGCTGCAGGACATCATCAGCAACATCGATCGGGTCCGCGCCCACGTGCAGGGCATGGCGCAGGGAGCGGAGCTTGACGACAAGACGCGCGACGCGGTCGAGCGGTGTCTCGAGCGGATCAGTGAAGCAGCCAAGAAACTCGGGGCAGTTATGGAGGAGCGCCAGCCAAAGGTCTCGTGGCGCGGCATTCGCGGGCTGGGCAACGTCCTTCGGCACGAGTACGATGCCGTGGATGATTCGACGATCCAGCGAATCGTCGAGCAGGAGCTAGGGCCGCTGCGACAGGCGTGTGTCGACGAGTTGGCGCGGCGCAAGGATGAAAAGGGCTGACGCCGACGAGGCTCCCGTGATGAGGTTGTAGCAATCGCGAGTGATCACCTGAATGCCTGATCGGGCCGATGGTGCGCAGACCTCAATCGTTTCGGTGGTGGCTGTAGCAGACGGCCGCCGCTACCGTAGGGAGTCCCACTCCCCCGGAGCACCGCTGCCTTCGTCCGACCTGCGCGACCAGCTCCAAGCGACCCTGACCGGCAGCTACACCATCGAGCGCGAACTCGGCGGCGGCGGCATGGCGCGCGTGTTCGTTGCCGAGGAGACCGCGCTGGGCCGCAGGGTCGTGATCCAGGTGCTCCCGCCCGAGACCGCGGCGCAGGTGTCGCTGGAACGGTTCACGCGCGAGATCCTGCTCGCCGCGCGGCTGCAGCATCCGCACATCGTGCCGTTTTTGGCGTCGCCAACACTCCACTCGGCGGACGCCAACGGTCGGGCTTGTCCGAGGTAAAGACAGCGATATCTTTACATCATGAAACGCCGCCTGATCAACGTCCGTCTCGACGACGACCATGCCCGCAAGGCACGCAAGCTGCGTGACAACGGGATCGTGCTCTCCGAGCTCGTGCGCGAGGCGATCGACTCGAAGTTCGCCCACTTGGCGGCCGGGGAGCCGCTGCGGAATATGAAGACAGTGATTTCGCTGCTCTTCGAGCGTCATCCTGATCCGCCCGGACTGCCGCCGCGCGACTATGACGTGCACGATCGACGCGAGGCGCGTGCCGCGATCCAGCGCAAACTCGCGCGCGCGCGTCGGTGATTCTCAT
>JANLVM010000201.1:0-4170 GCA_031364015.1 Gemmatimonadaceae bacterium | reverse complement strand
GCGCGCCGACTTTGCCCGGGGGGTTGTCTCAGCAAATGAAATACGAGTCGCTGCGCAGTCTTACGGCCAATGCCGGGTAACCGCGCCAGCTCGGCGGTGAGGTCGTCGATAACAGACACGAATGGCGTTCCGAAACGAACTCAGAACGGCAACTTGAACGGCAGCTCGATACCGCCAGTCACCTTGCTCATCTCTTCCTGCATCGCGTCGGCCGCTTTCTTTTGCGCTTCGGACGAGGCGACGACAATCAGATCTTCCAGCATTTCGATGTCATCGGGGTTGACCACCGTGCGCTCAATCTTCACGCGCTTGAGCTGCAACTTGCCATCGCATTCGACGGTCACCATCCCGGCACCGGCTGATCCCGTAAACGTGCGACGGGCAAGCGCCTCCTGGGCCTCCTGCAACCGGCCCTGCATCTGCCGGAAGGTGTCGAGCATCTTGAACATGTCGGACATTGGGAGAGCAGTCTTTTGAGTTGTGAGTGATGAGTCAACAGTAACGGCAGTTCAGTCGCGAAGCTCCAGATCCAGTATGCGAACCGCAGCGTCGAGCAGCGGGTCACGGGCGGTGAGCGAGTCGGTGCGTTCCTTCTTGACGTCATGCGCCGTGATGCGGCGAGACGCCTTCGCGTCGGGCTGCGCGACCGTCGCGACGGGGTGCTGGGCACGCAGCGTAAATCCCGTCACGCCGTCGAAGCACCCCTGCACCGCGGCGAGCACGTCGCCGCGTGCGCTCTCCGCCGCGCGGGCCCACGTGTCGTCGGTTGGCGCATATCCCAGCACCAGTACGCCCTCGGCCGTCACCTCTATCGGTCGCAGCCACTGCACGGCGTGGGCCACCGCGCCCCGACCATTCCGCTTGATCATCTCGGCCACATCACTCCATCGCTCCAGCACCGTGTCAAGTGCGGGGGGTGGCGCGGCGACGCGATTTGCGGGCTCGGTACGCACTGGTGCGTGCGACGACGACGCCAACTGTGCTGCCGCCGCGGCTTCTGCGACTTGTTGCGTCGCGGGCCGAGGCACGGGAGGCATGAGCGGTGCAGCAACGGCCAGCGCCGGTGCTATCGCGGCCGGTGGCGCTGGCGGAAGCGCGTGCGCCGACGCCACGCGCGAATCGAGCGCGACGCGACGTGTTGGCGGCTCTTCCCTGGCACCATAACCAAAGCCCTTGAGCACCTCTTCGAGTTCGATGGTGCGGTCGAGCAGCGCAAAGCGCACCAGCAAGGTTTCCAGCAGCAATTGCGGTTGGCCGCTCTTGCGGAAAATCGGCTCCATCTCCAGTAACGCGTGCAGCATCCGCAACAAATCACCAGCGGTTACCCGCCCGGCTCGCGCCATGAGTTCGCTGCGTAACCGATCAGGCAGATCGGGCGGCGATCCGCCAAGGGCGATCGCCAACTGCGCCCGCAAGAGGTCTCCCAGGCCCGAAAGCACCAACGTGAAATCCACACCCGCGTCAGCCAGTCGCTGCACCGCCGGGAACAGGTCGGCCGCGCGTCGATCAGTGATGAGGTCGATGAGCGCCAGATATTCGTCGTCGGGAATAAGTCCGAGGGCCACGCGCACCCGTTCAGCCGTGACCGCGCCGATCTCGCCCAGTGACAGCACCTGATCGGTGAGCGACAGCGCATCGCGCAAGCCCCCATCGGCGGCTCGGGCAATCATCGCCAACGCGTCGTCCTCGAACTCGACATGCTCGTCGCGCAGGACGCTCGCCAGTCGCTCGCGAATTTCGCTGGGCCCAATGCGTTTGAGATCGAAGCGCTGCAGACGCGAGAGCACCGGGGCCGCCATCTGCGCAATCTTTTGTGGCTCGGTGGTAGCAAACACAAATACCACGCGTGGTGGCGGCTCCTCAAGGATTTTCAGCAGCGCGTTCCACGCTTCCCGCGTGAGCATGTGCGCTTCGTCAATGATGTAGACCTTATAGCGGTCATCACCAGACGGCGCATACATGGCCCGCTCACGGAGTTCACGCGCATCATCGACGCCGCGATTCGAGGCGGCGTCAATTTCCACGACGTCCAGCGAGACCCCGCCGCTCCAGATGCGTTGGCAGCTGGTACACGTTCCACACGGTTCGCCCGCTTCGCGGGCGAGCGTTGGAGTGCCTGCCAAGCGGGCGAGCGGTTGAGTGCCTGCGTCCGCTGCGTCCGCTGCGCTGGCGCTCGCTCCCTGTGACACCGCACGCGCCGCGTCTCGACGATCGTCGGCGAGCCGTTCACAGTTGAGCGCCATGGCCAGCACGCGCGCCAGCGTGGTCTTGCCGGTACCGCGCGGGCCGCACAGCAGATATCCGTGCGCCACGCGACCGCGCGCGATGGCGCCCTTGAGGGTGTTCGCGACATGCGACTGCACCGCGACGGACGCGAAGTTCCGCGGGCGGTATTTTCGGGCCAGAGCAAGCGACATAGGATGCGGAATCTAGCGTCTTGAATTGTCGGCGACTGGCACAAAAAAGCGCGCGGGAGGTCCGTCTCCATGTTGGAGCGAATCCTCCCGCGCGCAGTGCTCCGGGCCTGACGAAGCGACGTCAGACTCCACGTGCCGCTGCTACCTTCGGGGTCCTGACGGGATTGGCGGGCTGTCGCCCTCCGGGACCCGGAGCAAGGGATAGTCTAATGGGGGAGGGGGGCGGGGGGTACTACAGAGACGGGAGACGGGAGACGGGAGACGGGAGACGGGAGACGGGAGACGGGAGAAGTCACATCTTGCGGGCAAAAAAGTCGATCGCTGCGTCGTAGGCACGCATCCACGAGTCGTGGCGCAGGAAGCCGTGGATTTCGTCAGGGAACACCAGCTGCTCCACCGCCACGCCCTGCTTCCGCAACTGCTGGATGAGTGTGAGGGTTTCAACGAACCGCACATTGCGATCGTCATCGCCGTGAATGAGGAGCACCGGCGCCCGCCAGTTCTTCACCTGTGCCATCGGCGATGCCATGAAAGCGAGCTTGGTCGCTGCTGGGTTTTCGTAGACGTCGTAGTCGGGTATGAACGTGCGGATGCCGACGTTCCAGTCATGGACGCCGTGTACGTCTACACCGGCCTTGAACAGCTCGGGGTTTCTGGTGAGTCCCATCGCGGTGAGATACCCGCCGTACGAGCCGCCCCACAGGCCGATGCGGGTGCGATCGACATCAGCGCGGGCGCTAAGCCATTGGGCCGCAGCCACCAGATCGCCGTACTCGCTGCCGCCCGTCGCCCCTTGCCGCAGCGCCTCGCGGAACTCCATGCCGTAGCCGATACCGCTGCGATAATTCAACGACACCACGATGTAGCCGCGCAACGCCATGGCTTGATTCAGGGCGTAGGCATGATGATAGTAGGCGCCATAGTTCCAGCCGAGCAGCATCTGTCGGCGCGAGCCGCCATGCAGGTAGATGATGGCCGGATACTTCTTGCCCGGCGTGGCGTTGGGTGGCATGAAGATTTGTCCGTACGACTCAATGCCGTCGGTGGCGCGAAACGTCACTGCGCGTGGCACGACGAGTGAAGCCGCAGGAAAGTCGACCGGCATCGTTTCAGGCGCGAGTGCCTTCCATGTGGCTGCGCCGCTCGCCGAGTTCATGACGGCGGCGCGGGCCGGCAGCCGTTCGTCGCTCACGAGCGCGTACACTGTCCCCTTGCTGGACTCCACCGCGTTCCAGGCGATGTGCGCGCCGGCGACCGTGGCGGTGGGAGGAGCCGAGCCGTCGGCGACGACGGTCATCACATGCCGCCGGTCGATGTCCCCGATGTTGGTGTTGTACACAAGTCGCGCGCCATCGGGACTCTGCGAGACAAATTCGACTTCGCCCTTGCCGGGAGTGAGTTCATGGGGCGCACCACCACTGGCGGCGATACTGTACAGATGTACCCAGCCGGTGCGCTCCCAGGCAAAAACGATGCGATCACCCATCGCCCAGAACAACTGATTATCGGCGACAATAGGCCAGTACGCGCTGCCCCGACCGGTTGGCGCGCGAAAGACTTCACGCGCCTGACCACTGGCGACATCGGCCACCATGATGCTCCACGGTTGCGCCGAACGCGTGGCGCGAAAGCCGAGCTTCTGCCCTTCGTACGGCAGGCGGAGAAAGGCGAGTCGCGCTCCGTCGCGCGACCACACCGGCGAATTGTCGCTGTCCGTACTGGGGGCGATCCAGCGGAGCACCCTGGAGGCCAT
>JANLVM010000200.1:0-4473 GCA_031364015.1 Gemmatimonadaceae bacterium | reverse complement strand
GCCACCATCACCTGCGGTCGAAACGCGCGAACCACGCGAATGACATCGCCGAGGATCGAATCTTTGGGCCAGTGCAGGTACGTCTCCTCGGCGTTCTTGCTGAACCCGAAGTCGTACGCCCGCGTAAAGAACTGTCGGCCACCGTCAATGCGTCGCGCTGACAACAGCTCCTGCGTGCGAATCGCCCCCAGCGCTTCGCCAAGTTCATTGCCAATGAGATTCTGACCGCCGTCGCCGCGCGTCAGTGAGAGATAGGCGGTCTCCACATGACGCCCACGCGTGAGCCACGCGATGAACTGCGTGTCCTCGTCGTCCGGATGCGCCGCAACGGTCAGCACGCGTCCCGTGGTGCCCACACCATCCAGCAACGAACCCAAGGCCGCCGCGCCGCGCTCGTTCGTCACACCCGTCTGGGCCGTGAGGTGCGTTGGGCCGAACAACGACATCGCATACATCGCGACCGCGCACGCGCGAGGATTCACCGACTCCCCGACGCGCGGTCACGATCTGGCGTGGCATCACCCATCGCCATCACCAGCGCCACGATGCGCGCCTGTTCTGCCTGATGCGCGTCGGCCGCGCCTTCGGCCGGGCTCGCACGTTCGGGACGACCCGCGTAGCGCACACCCACCGCCGCGCCCGCCGAGACGCGTAACCGCGGCTGCACGTACGTCCACGCCCCTTGATTGCGGGGCTCTTCTTGTGCCCACACGACTTGTTCGACCGATGAGTACAGATCCATGAGCCGCACAATGTCGTCATTGGGCCACGGATACAGTTCCTCGATACGTACCAGCGCCACGTGGGGATTCCGCGAAGGCGCCTGCGCCAGATCGTAGTACACTTTGCCCGAGCAGAACGCGACACGCCGGACATCGGCGCGATGCTGCGACGCAATCGGATCGTCAATCACCGACTGAAACGTGCCGCCAGCGATCGCGTCGAGATGCGACGCCGCCTGCGGCAGTCGCAGGAGCGACTTGGGCTGCATGCACACGAGCGGTCGACGATTCGTGCGCAGCGCTTGACGACGCAACAAGTGGAAGTACTGCGCCGGTGTGCTGCAGTACGCGACCGTCATGTTCCCTTCGGCGCACAGTTGGAGAAATCGCTCGAGTCGCGCGCTCGAATGCTCGGGGCCCTGCCCTTCATAGCCATGCGGTAGCAGCAATACTACACCGCTGTCCTGGCCCCACTTGGCACGATCGGCCACGATAAACTGATCGATGATCGGCTGTGCGACGTTCACGAAGTCGCCGAATTGCGCCTCCCACAACGTGAGCACATCGGTGGCCACAGTGCTGAAGCCGTATTCGAAACCCAGCACGGCGGTTTCGGAAAGCGCCGAATTGTACACTTCAAAGACGCCGTTGCGATTCGGCAGATGTGCCAACGGCGCGAACTTGCGACCGGTCTCGCTGTCGTGAAGGACGGCATGGCGGTGCGAGAACGTGCCGCGTTCGACATCCTGTCCGCTGAGTCGAATCGACACGCCGTCCAGCAGCAGCGAGCCAAACGCCAACGCCTCCGCATGACCCCAGTCGATGCCACCGGCCGGACCCATCGCATCGCGGCGGCGCTCCAGCGTCTTTGCGAGTCGAGGATGCGGCGTAAAGTCCGCCGGATAGCTGAGGAGTGATTCATTGATCGCGTGCAGACGTTCCGCCGCCACCGCCGTCTGTACCGGTGTGGACCGCACCGTCGGCTCTGCGGGCCACGCCGCGTGTTTTTCACTTCCCAACAGCGACGCTTTGAAGTTGGCGTGGATGGACGCATAGCGCTCGGACACCGACGTCTCGACCAGACGGGCTTCGTCGGCGGTCATCACGTTGTCCGTGACTAGCCGATTGGCCCAGACCTGCGCGACCGTGGGGTGCTGCTTGATGAGCGCGGAACGCCTGGGCTGTGTGAACGACGGTTCATCGCCTTCGTTGTGGCCGTGACGGCGGTAGCCCACCAAATCGATCAACACATCCTTCTTGAACGTGGCGCGGTAGGCGCACGCCAGGCGCACGGCCGTGATGCACGCGTCGGCGTCGTCGCCGTTCACATGAAAGATGGGAATCTCAAATCCCTTCGCGAGATCTGACGCGTAATAGGTCGAGCGGGCGTCGGAGGGATCGGTGGTGAACCCCACCTGATTGTTCACGATGATATGAATCGTGCCGCCGGTGCGGTACCCGTTGAGACGCGAGATGTTGAGGGTTTCGGCGACGATGCCTTCGCCGGGGAACGCCGCATCACCGTGAATGGCCACCGGTACCACGGCCAGCTCGTCGCGCGCGCCCGACAGGCCCGGAAGGCGCTGCAATGCACGCGTCACGCCCTCGACCACCGGGTTGACCACTTCGAGATGCGAGGGATTGGGCACCAGCCGCAATCGCACGTCGCGTCCGTCGACCGAGCGCGCGCCGACATAGCCCATATGGTACTTCACGTCGCCCGTGGCGTTCTCGTCGTCGTGATCATGGCGACCCTCAAACTCCGCGAGCAACGCTTCAAATGGCTTGCCCATGACGTTCGTGAGCACATTCAGCCGTCCACGATGCGCCATGCCAATGACGATCTCACGTGCGCCCGCTCGTCCCGATTCGTCGATGACCGCGTCGAGCATCGGAATGAGCGCGTCGGTGCCCTCGACGGAAAAACGCTTGTAGCCCACGTAGGCGCGCCCCAGGAATCGTTCAAGGCCGTCCACTTCGTTCAGGCGACGCAGCATCGCAATCTTCTCGTCGACGGTCAGATGGCGTGTCAGCACCCCGTCGCGAAGCGCGCAGCGGAACCACTCGCGTTCGGTGTAGGCTTCGAGGTGCCACACCTCGTACCCGATATGGTCCGTGTACACCTCGCGCTTGCGTCGGATGGTGTCGAGCGCAGTCGGAAAGCGATCATCCCCCAGCGCTGCACCCGGAATCGACGCAAGGTCGTCTTCCGTCAGGCCGTGAAATCCCTCGTGGAGTTCATCGGCGCCCGACGGTGGCGAGCCGAGTGGATCCAACTGGACCGCGAAGTGGCCGTAGTCACGAATAGCTTGCTGGAGCGACGCCGCCGCAGCGACTGTCTTGAGGCGCTCCAGATCGGCCGTCCCGTGCGGCGCGCGCGGTGTTGGTTCGTCGCGGCAGGGCGGCGTTCTTTCATTTCCGAACAGTGACTCGGCAACTCGGAAATATTGTCGCCATGTCTCGTCCACACTCGCGGGGTCGTGACGATAGCGCTCAAACTGCTCGGCGATGACGCCGTCGTTGAAGACACTGGTGATTGCAGATTCGCTCATAGGACAGAGAATCTAGCGAATTTGCAGAAAAGTCGCGGCAACAGCATGCCGCGATGCGCGTCCCGCGCGGGAAAACGCCTCGCGCCGCTCAGGGGCTTGACGAAGTACAGTGAGCACCGAATACTGGTCGCAGAGTTCTGCAGGTCTCACGCGTTGATCGGGGGAGACGTTGGCTCACAAGGATTGGAACAAACGTCTTACTGACACCATCAGCGAGATCGAGCAGGTCGGCCTGCCGGGGTTTGCCGGCGACAGGGCCCTGATTGTCAGTTCTCTCCGAAGCTGGCTGGCATCCGCGCCGTTGAACGACCGGCAGGAGCTCAGCGAGTTGATGTCGCAGGATGACGTCGCGAACCGGCCCAACCAGCCGGGCCGCGCGTCACGGCGTGCTCGCATCCTTCTGGCGTGCGTGCTGGTCACTCCCGCGCGAAACGATTGGGCAGCCACCGTGAATTTCGTCAACAGCGCGGCTGGAGATGTCACGATCGCCGAGTCGATGGCCCAGGCGCATGATGCCATTTACAGCGGACAGGCCAAGGGGGATACCAACAAGAATTTCCTGATCACACACCCCAAGGAGTTTCTGGAGCAGTACCGCGTCAACATTGCGTCGAAACCCGCAGTCGAGATATACGAGTACTCCTTCTTCATGCGAAATGGCGAGTATCGGATCAACCCGTACGCGCAGGTCCCTCCCGCCGCCGTGAAGCTGCATGCCATCAACATGCCGGCGACCGCGTTCAGTCTCGTCAAGGACAACCTGGGCGCCATCCCCGGCGTGCATGCCAGCCAGTTCAACGATCGGCCGCTCGGTGCCAATCTCCTGCTCACCACGCAATTCAGTGGTTGCAGTTATTGCTTCATGCTCAGCGCCGACCGGAGTTCGTTGATCACGGCCCACATTGATCCCGAGAAGGGGAAAGGCGTGGACGGTGCCGCGATCGGCAAGCGCCTGGGCGCCGGTGGTGGGTTTGCCAACGGCAATGGCGGAACCTTCCGCGCGTATGGCCGAACCACTGATAAAGCCAAATTCGGATACGGCGACGGCAGCATGGTGGTGGTCGCGGTACGCCGAGATGGAGTGTGGGAAATCTGGACGCAGCTGACTGGGGTGTCGGGCGCCCGTGTGGTCGAGCGCATCGACAACTCGCCAAAGGCACATCCGATTTAGCTAAGCTAAGCTAGGCTAAGCTAAGCTA
>JANLVM010000170.1:0-1571 GCA_031364015.1 Gemmatimonadaceae bacterium | reverse complement strand
GACAACGCGTAGGCCGGCAAGCTCTCCGGTGTAAAGCGTATCAGGTACAGCCCGCGCTTGATCGACGCTCCCATCGAATCATTGGGAATATCCGTCTCGCGCTTCGGCGTCCATGCGGCCTCTCGAAACGTGACCGCAGTTTCGACGGGACGCTGGGATGCATCCGGCGGCGGCGCGGATCGTTCAGAGCAGGCGCCGGTCGCGAGGCTCACCGCGACCGCGAGTGGAAATCCGTGGAAGAGTCGCATGATCACAATTTACAGCATGGCCCGAGAACCCGGCGAAGTCTATACTGGTCGACATGCAACGTCTTCTTCTGGCACTTGCTCTGCCGTTCGCGTTCTCCTCGGCGCAGCCGTCGCGCACCACCATTGTCATTCTGGGAACAGGGACCCCCATTCCTGACCCCGATCGGACGGGGCCTGCGGTCGCCATCGTCGTGGACAGCACCGCGTATCTCTTCGACGCCGGCGTCGGCGTGGTGCGTCGAGCTGCGGCCGCGGCCCGCGACGGCGTAGTCGGGCTGCGCGCGCCGCGACTTGGTCGGGTGTTTCTCAGCCATCTGCATTCCGATCACACCATGGGTCTCAACGACGTGATCTTCACGCCGTGGATCCAGGGGCGCGTCGCTCCGCTTGAGGTGTACGGTCCACCCGGCACGCAGCGGCTCGTCAACGGCATTCTGGACGGCAACGACGAAGACATTCGCACCCGTCTTGGCAGTGCGGGAGGACCACCCGCGGACGGGTGGAAGGTTAACGTCCACGAACTCGCCGAGGGCCTCGTGTACGAAGATGCCCGCATCAGTGTGCGCGCATTCGCCGTGCCGCACAGCTCGTGGAAGCACGCCTTCGGCTTTCGCATCACGACGCCCGATCGCACGATCGTTATCAGTGGCGACGCACGCAGCAACCCCGCCATCGCGCGGGAGTGCAATGGCTGCGACGTGCTCATTCACGAGGTGTACTCCGACTCCGGTTTTCGCACCATTCCGGCCGCGCGACAGCCGTATCACGCGCAGGCGCATACGTCAGCCACGCAACTCGGCGCTATAGCAACAGCCGCGCGACCGGGTGTGTTAGTGCTCTATCATCAGCTGTTCTTTGGTGCGACCGACGAAATGCTGCTCAGCGAGGTGCGTTCGAAGTTCGCCGGACGTGTCGTATCCGCGAAGGATCTTCAGCGATTCTAGCCGACCCCTTACGGGATGGTGAGTTGCAGCGTCGTGGTCGACGCCGGAATTCCGGCCCCGGTGGCGCGGATGGTAATCGTCACCGTGCCTTGGGTGGCCGCAGCACTCGCAGTGAGCGTCAGCGTGGAAAGCGTGGCAGTGGTGGGATTCCCCACGAACACCGCAGTGACTCCAGCCGGCAGGTTTTCGGCCGCGAGCGTGACCGGAATCATGAATTCTGTGCGGGCGAGACCGACGCTCGTCGCACCGCTTGCGCCCCGCGCAATCGTGAGGGCTGCAGGGCTCGCCGATAGTGTGACCCCAAGTGCGGGCGTCACCGTCAGCACTAACGTCGACACCTGAGTCGCCGCACCGGCAGACGTGCCAGTGATAGTGAGTG
>JANLVM010000145.1:0-1802 GCA_031364015.1 Gemmatimonadaceae bacterium | reverse complement strand
CCGCCCGCATTGCCGCGGCCGTGGTGGCAGCGCGTCATGCCGATTGGGATCACCGCCGTCGTCTTCGCGGTGATCGGCGGTCTGGCCGTGTGGAACGTCAGGCCCGTCGCGCCCCTGCCGGTCATGCGATCGGTGTTCACGTTGCCAGACGGTCAGACGTTCACGAACGCCGGCCGTCAGGTGGTGGCGATTTCACCCAGTGGCGCTCAGATCGCCTACGTCGCCAACTCTCAGCTGTACCTACGGGCGATGTCCGAGCTCGAGGCCAGACCCCTTTCGGGGACCGAGATCAAGGAAGGCGTGCTGAACCCGGTATTTTCTCCAGACGGGCAATCGGTCGCCTTCTGGTCGGCGGCAGACCAGACCATCAAACGCATCGGCGTCAGCGGGGGTGCACCGGTCACCGTATGCGAAGCGACCCGTCCATATGGTATGAGCTGGCAGGGGGACGTGATTGTGTTCGGCCAGGGCAGCGCCGGAATCAGTCGGGTTTCTGCCAGTGGCGGCAAGCCTGAGGTAATCATCCGCGTCGACCACGGTGAAGTGGCTCACGGCCCTCAGATCCTGCCGGACGGAAAGACCGTGCTCTTCACGGTCACAAGAGGCACGGGGAGCGATCGCTGGGACAAGGCACAGATCGTTGTGCATCGGCTTCCCTCCGGGGAACGGACGACGCTGATCGAGGGCGGCAGCGATGCGCGCTATGTCCCGACCGGCCATCTCGTGTATGCCCTGGGCAACGTGCTGCTCGCGGTGCCATTTGATCCGGGACGGCTGGAAGTCAGGGGCGGCGCCGTGGCCGTAGTACAAGGGGTCCGGCGAGCCGACACTCCGGAAGTGAACTCCGGCGTCGCACAAGTCGGCCTTTCCACCACCGGCTCGCTGGTGTATGTGGCGGGCCTCGAGTCGACGACCGGGACAGGTGCTCTGGCACTCCTTGATCGAAAAGGGAACCTCGAGCCGTTAAAGCTCAGTCCAGGGTCATACGAGACCCCGCGGGTATCCCCGGACGGCAGGCGGATCGCGTACTCGAACGCTCTCGGGAACGAGCACGCCATTTATGTTCATGAACTGTCCGGGTCCAGCTCGCCACGCCGGCTGACGTTCGGGGGACGTAATCGTTTTCCTGTTTGGTCCGCCGACGGAGTCCGACTGGTGTTTCAGTCGGATCGCGACGGCGACCTCGCACTTTTCTCGCAGCGAGCCGATGGCACGGATTCGGCCGAACGCCTCACGAAACCCAATTCAGAGACCTCCCATATCCCGGAGTCGTGGTCTCCGAGCAGTGACACGCTGCTATTCAGTGAGTTGAAGAATTCAATCTTTTCTTTGTGGACCCTCTCGCTGCGGGACAGGAAAGCAGAGCCGTTTGGAGGGGTCACGTCGGCGGTCATGCCTCAGTCGATGTTTTCACCGGATGGACAATGGGTAGCCTACCGCTCCACCGATCTTGGACCCAGTGCGGTGTATGTGCAGCCGTTTCCGGCGACGGGCGCGAAGTATCAGATCGCAACCGGCGCCGCTCCTGTATGGTCTCGTGACGGAAAGGAGATCTTTGTCGTTGCGAACGGACAATTGTATGTTTTCAGCATCACTACCCGGCCGAGCCTGACATTTGGTAATCGCACCGTGATCGGGACGGCCGGGCTTCGAATTGTCTCCTCGGCCCTCACCACAAAGCCGTTTGACATCACTCCCGATGGCCGGATCCTCGGCTCGGTCGCTGCAGAACAGACCCAGTCAGCAACCTCGACGGCTCCGCGAATCCACGTGGTCCTCAACTGGTTCGAGGAACTGAAAGC
>JANLVM010000140.1:0-7775 GCA_031364015.1 Gemmatimonadaceae bacterium | reverse complement strand
GGTCTTTTTGACCATACCACAGGGGCGTCTGTTGGAGACAGGAGTTGAACGTCAATCGGGTAGGGAAGAACCGACCCAGGTCGGAGTCAAGAGAGGTGACATGCCACCCCTGCACCCTCCATCCTGGCGATGTTCCTCCCTCCTGCTGCCCGGATGACGTTCACCTCCTGCCTTCTTCTTCCACCCTTGTGAGATCTGGATCACGCGCGATGAGCGATAGGATCCGTCAGGCGAATGCCTGCCGGCAATCCAGCGGCGGTCCGAGCCATACGACCCCACGGCGGGGTGAGCCGCCATGCTAACACGTTTTTCTAAACTGAACTGTATTGAGGCTAGGGCAAGGCTACGGCCACGTAAACAGACTCGCCGGTACCGTTCGCTCCCGCGCCGACGTGACGTCAATGGGCTCGCGCCAAAAGACGCGCGTGTGATCATCATTCGTGATCCGAAACTCGAAGCCTTTGCGCCGATCACTACCGAGGGGCAGTGCGAAATCAAGACGCCACAGGCGTCGCGATCGCGGGGGCACAGCTGCCAAGAGCGAAAAGCCCACCGCGCCGCGCACCGGCGTCGATCTGGAGTAAGGAACGCTGGGCTCGCCCCACAACCGTCCAGCCTCGGCGAAACCGGCGATGCCGATATCGGCGACGTTCAAGCGCGATGAGATCACCAGTCGCTGCTCCGCCCGCACCACCAGGCGCTTCGCACCCGCCTCCTGCGAATTGCGGTGTCCCCGCAGTCCACCGAGTCGATCGGCAAACGACAGTTGGAATGGCGTGTGCATGTCACGCCCCATACTCCACTCCGCGCCCACGATACTCAGCTGACGCACAGCAGGCCGGAAGTACCACGCCAGGCGTCCACTCACAATGTGATTGTCCCACGTGCGCGTGGTCTGATCATTTCGGGCTTCGGTGATTAACTGCGTGCCGAGGAACGTCTTCGGGCCGCCCACTCCGGCATACAGCGTTGCCGCCATGAACCGGTCCCGGTCGCGCACCGCACCGATAGGGATGCCCTGGCCGAATACCGTGCCCATTTGAAAGCCGACGCGCAGATCTTGCGCACCTGAAAGCGCATCGAACCCCTCGACGGGAACGAATCGCAGCCGCCGCACCCCGAACAACGCGTTTACACGAAACACATTCTGACGACGAAATGACACACCCAACGGCGCCCCACTATCAATGAGGAATCCCTCACGAGCGATCACGACCGTCGTCGAATCCACGCGTTCGCGCGAGTGCGTCAGCGTGAGGCCAGCAAGTTTGAGTTGCCGAATCGCTCCCACGCGCGCGATCCCACCCATGACCGCGCTCTGCCGCGTCACATTCACCGAGTTGTCCGGTCCGTCCGGGCGCCGAAAGTTTACGTAGTCACGACGCCCATTGATGGATCCGATAAATGCAAACCGTTGCAAGTCGGTGTAGTACGGTCGCACGATTTCGGCGCGCATCTCCTGACCGCGGGGACGCCGAATCCCGAACAGCCGCAGCATGTTGCGGTCGCCCGCAAACTGGTGGTCGGTAAACTGCGCGCCATAGACATCGTTATAATTGCGCCCATCGCGCCATTCCACCGCTGCCAATCGCGCGGTGCCCCCCAAGTTGGATTCCCCAAGCCGCAACGCCTGCACGATCGGCGCCTGCGCGTTCACCGCGAGTGCGAACATCAGACTGAACTCGTCACGCGTCTCCACTTCCAGACGCACCCCCCCGGCTTCGTCGTCGAACACGGAGATGCGGGCGTCCACCAGAAATGGCTGCGCGCGAAGAATGCGCTCGGACTCCGCGCGGCGAATCTGATTGCACACATCGCCGGGCCTCAACAGCAGATACCGGCGCACGACCTCGTCCCGCGTGTTCGCATGCACCTGGCGAGCCGCTCGACGGAGAAACTCCAGTCGTTGCGGCAATCGCTCGGTGTACGGCGGTTGCGTGATGATGACGATGTCGCTGATGCGCTGTCCGGCGCAGCCCGTGACCGGCAAGCGTCCGCGACTCGAGATGGGTGACAGTCGATGGCGGTCGGGAGCACGCTCCTGTGCGACCAGTGCACATCCCGGCACAGCAACGGCCGCAACCGCCGCCATGCGCCACCGTATCACTTTCCCATGCGACGTTTGAGGTCCGCCAGGCGGGAGTCGGCGTTGGCTTCCTTTTCAGCCCTCGAACGTCGTGGGGGCACGGGCGTGTCCGACGGATTCGTCACTGGCGAATCGTCGAGCAATGCATCCACGTCGCGCTGTGCCGCACGGTCGGGCGAGCGACTCCCCGCTGCGACGCCTGACATCGCCATGCGCAGCTGCGAGGTCATGTCATCGTACTCCCGCTCGACCATCGACAGCTCTTGCTGTTGCACGAGTAGCTTCGACTCGAGCACCGCGAGCCGTTCGGCGTGTTGCGACGCGAACTTCTCCGCGATGGCAACCGTCTCGAGGTCATTGATCTGCGCCGCCAGGCCCAACCGGCGACGCACGGTTTCCAGTTCGGCACGCTCGGTGGCAACACGCGCCTCCGTCGACCGCGCCGCCTCGCGTAACTCCGCTAGCCCAAGCTTGGCGTGCACCAATGCGTCACGCATGGACGCGGTGACCCGGCGCCGTTCCTCAGGCGCCAGTCGGTCGGAAAGACCGCGCAGTGAGTCGCGAAGGTGTTCGAACATCAGGCAAAGCTCGCGGACGGACGGACCCGGGGCAACGGGGGCGCCGTCGTGGCGTTGTTTACTGCCGCCAGCGCCCCTCATCGCGAACCTGCCGCATCAGCCGTTCAGGCGTATGCACGTGCGGAAACAGCAGTCGGTCGCTCACACTGTTCAGGGCACGGCGTAAACGCGGGAAACGCTCCGCCGCCGCATCGAACAGCGGCGCCAGCCCATGATCGCCAGCCATGCGATGATCTGCCGCCAGGCGAAACCCGCGCGTCCCCATCACTTCAAAATACTCCATATCCGGCCCACCTCGACGCCAATGGCGCTGCTCGATATGATCCGGAAACAGTCCACTCAGCCACAGCGCGTAGTTCCCCAAATGCACGCGGGCGAGGAAGCTCCGCGACGCATCGCCGCCCTCGATCGCGTCGCCTAAGGACGCCAGGGTGTCGTACGTGGCGTCGTCATGTTCGGCGATCTGGAACGCACGCTGCCGTACACCAAAATGCAGCAGAATCGAGGCGACGTAGTCTGCGAGCACTCGTTCCTCCTCCCCCGCCGCACGCAGCGCGTGACGGACGATGACATAGCTGAACAGTGGGAGCGACGCGTGAGCCCCTTGGCGGGCATCCAGGAGGCTCTCCAGCAGCGCTGGCTTGTCCAACAGTGGATCGAGCCCCTGATCGGCGAGCATCGCCTCCGCCTCGACCTGGGCGCGTCCAGATCCGCGAGAGAGCAACCGAACCGCGAGCTGTGCATCATCCCGACTCAGTCGGGCCCTGACGTTGGCGAGAATCATGCGCAACCTCCCGGATTCGTCCCGTGCAGCGATCGCCCACCGACAGTGCACCCGGTGGAGCCTCTACTCTGTTATTATCGGACGCATCACCGCTCGCCAACAGAACTCCTGTCTGCGGCAGCGTTTCCCCCCGCCCGTCCCTGTGCTCTACCTCGCCATTCCCGCACACAATGAGGTCGCCACCATCGGCGTGCTGCTGTGGCGGCTTCGCACGGTGCTCGCCGAATTTCCGCGCGAATACGAGGTCGTGGTGTACGACGATGCCAGTACCGACGAAACGGCAGACGTCGCCGAGCAATACATGCACGCGATGCCCGTGACCGTCTTGCGGGGTACGACCCCGATTGGCTACGCTGGTGCGGTCAATACACTCATTCGGCACATCGCCGGACATACGCGGTATCCGCGCCGCGATGCGATGCTGCTGCTGCAGGGTGACTTCACCGATCCTCCCGGCATTGTTCCCGAATTTGCCAGGCGGTTCGAAGGTGGGGCCGACGTCGTTGTCGGCGAACGTACCGCCGTCGCGGATGCTCCGACTCCGGTGCGCCGCTTGTTTACGGCCGCAGGATGGGCACTCAAACCATTCGTGCGGGTCGAGGGAGTGAACGACCTCACAGGCTCGATGCGCCTCATGCGCATCTCCGCACTGCGGGATCTTTTGCGCACCGTGGGAGAGGACACCGTTTGTGAGGGCGACTCGTGGACCGCGAACGCCGACCTGTTGCTGCGCCTCGTACCGCACGCACGTCGGGTCGAGACGGTACCCGTCGAGCCAACGTACGGTGTGCGCACGCGGGACACGCGCCGCCTCACGGTGCGTGATACGCTCGCGGCGTTGCGTTGGGCATGGCGTGCACGCGGGCGACGTGCGGTGCCAACCTCGGCGCCGGAAACCGCCGTCGAGGGGAATGCCCGGAACGCTCGTCCCGCGACTGGTCGCCGTCGCGATGAGCCCGAAGTAACTGCCGATCGACTGCGCGATCGATCACGTGAACGCGATCGCCTGCGTGGAGGCAGTGACGCCGCGCCAACGAGCCGAGAAGGACGATCGGGTCGAGACCGTGAAGGCGCACACTCGACCCGCAAGGAGCGTCCACCGCGACCGGAACGCCAACCGCGCCGCGGGCGCACCGCAGCCATGGAGGCCGACGCCACGTTGATGCTCGACGACCCGTTCGCAGGGCTGGCGACGGGGAAGAGCGTGGATGCGGTACCGGTCGCAACGAGCAGTGACGCGCGCGCACGCGACGAGCCAGAGCGCGCACGCGACGAGCCAGAGAGAGTGGTGGAGCTCGGCGTCCTGGCAGGCAACGCGGAGGCGATCGACGATGGCACGAGTACCCTCGAAAGTGATGTCGACGACGCGTCGCAAGGCGCCGATGGACGAGAACGCAAGCGCCGACGCAATCGACGGTCGCGTCGCCGAAAGTCAAGGACACGTGGTGACGCGAGTAGCGAGAGCGAGAGCGAAGACGTCTCGCGCCCGACTGTGGCTGATGCGACCACGCGCGTGTCGGCTCATGGTGCCGATGAAACGCCCGTCGCCGATGGAGACGTCAACGACCGCGAATCGAACGAGGGAAAGGACGATGCGGTATCAGGCGAGGCTGACGCGACGGAGAGCGGCCGCGCCAAACGACGTGGCCGCCGCGGTCGCCGAGGCGGTTCGCGTCGTGCACGCGGACCGGGACGCGACGGAGCCGACGCCAGCGGTCGCGACGACACCGGCGCCGGCGACTCCCTGCCGCCTTCATCGCCACCGAGCGATTCGGAGTGACCAACGACGCGTCGGGCGCCACCGGTGCCGCTGCGCTGCGCTACCGCGAGGTGGATCTGGCGGGCGTGCGAACAATTCCGGTGCAATCGCGTCCCAACAAGGTGCGGGCGCAAGACTTCGCAGCACCGCCACGCGACGTCGCGAACGCGCGCGCGATGCAGTCGTTTCTTGACTCGCTTCCTGATATCCTCGTCGCGCGGGATTTTCTCGCCGTCGTTGATGCCATCGTCACCGCGCGCCAGCGGAACCGCGGCGTGTTACTCATGCTGGGCGGTCACGTCGTCAAGACCGGCTTGGCCCGGGTACTCGTGGATCTGGTCGCCCGAGGGGTCATCACGCACGTCGCCATGAATGGATCGGCGGCAATCCACGACTACGAGATTGCCCGGTTCGGAGGGACGTCGGAGAACGTATCCGCTGGATTGCGCGACGGCACGTTCGGTATGGCCGAAGAAACGGGGCGCGAACTCAATGCCGCGTTTACCGCAGGCATGGCCAACGAATGGGGGATGGGCGAGGCCGTTGCGCGCGAATTATCTGGCCGCGAACCTCTGTTGCACCCCGAGCTCTCACTGACCTATCAGTGCTGGCGTCTCGGCGTCCCGGCCACCATTCACGCGGCGCTTGGCGCGGAGATCATTCATCAGCATCCGACGGCGAATGGAGCGGCCATCGGCGATACCAGTCACCGCGATTTTCGTCGACTGGCCGCGTCAATCGACACGTTACACGACGGCGGCGTGGTGCTGAACGTGGGCAGCGCGGTGATCATGCCCGAGGTGTTTTTGAAAGCGCTTACGATCGCGCGCAATCTCGACGAAGGTCGACCCACGGGGTTCGTGACCTGCGATCTGGATATGCAGCGTCACTATCGGCCGCGGATGAACGTAGTGCGTCGACCAACGGAGGACAGCGGCAAAGGCTACGAAATCACCGGACACCACGAAATCATGGTGCCGCTACTGGCGTGGGCGATCGTCGCGCGGTTGTAGGTCCTAACGCCGAAACCCCGACGTAATCCGCCTGGCTGTATCGGGGCTCACAATGCGCACCACGCCGTACACGACCACGCCAACCAGCGCGAGCTTCAGTGCCAGTCCAGCCAGCCAAAGCAACAGGCCGACGAGCGGTCCCAGCAGGCCGAATACGACCTTGAGAGCCACCAGACCGATCAAGGCTATCAGGCCGATGGCGAAAAGGTTTTTAAGCATGGAGTTGGTCCTCGAGTCGGAAAGTGATGCTTTCTCATCCGTACGATAACGGGAAATCCTGGTTTCGGAACCGCGTAATAGTGCGGTCCACATTGTCGGATTCCTGCTAAATGCCGTTTGAAGGTTACTGCACGTAGCCTCGACGGTCACCCGACGCTAGCTTCTCTGAATCCCAGAGTCTGGGTTTGCTATTCCCCCTTCGTTCGGATCATGGCCGAGCAGTTGTATCAGATAATGGGCCGCCATCGCCGCGAGCCCCTGCCGGAGCGAAAGCCGCATTGGCTCAAGGTCAAGGCACCCGGCGGCGAGAACTATCTTCGCCTCAAACACATGATGCGGGACCTCAACCTGCATACCGTGTGCGAGGAAGCGCATTGCCCGAACATTGGCGAGTGCTGGGAGCACGGCACCGCGACGTTCATGATCCTGGGCGACGTGTGCACGCGTAACTGTGCCTATTGCGCCGTCTCACACGGGCGCCCGCCGAGTTACGACATCGAGGAGCCATCGCGTGTCGCGCAGGCGATCGCCGAGCTGAATCTCCGCCACGCGGTGATCACGTCGGTCGATCGAGACGACCTTCCCGACTTTGGTGCGTATATCTTCGCCGAAACGATCCGCCAGGTTCGACAGCGCCTGCCGGAATGCTCGATCGAAGTGCTCGTTCCCGACTTTCAGGGCAACGTGGCGGCCATTCGCGCCGTGTTGGACGCGCGCCCGGACATCTACAACCACAACACCGAGACGGTGCCACGTCTCTACAAGAAGGCACGACCCGGCGGTCGTTACGAGCGGGTGCTCGAAATCTTTCGCGTCGCCAAGCGCTACGCGCCCGATATCCCCACCAAGACCGGCATCATCCTCGGCCTCGGCGAAACGAATGAGGAGGTTGTGGAAGTGATGAAGGACCTGCGTTCCGTCGATGTGGACATCCTGACGCTCGGTCAGTATCTGCGACCGTCAGACGGACACATTGCCCTGGACCGTTATGTCACTCCAGAGGAGTTCCGCTGGTTGTATACCACCGGAATGGCGCTCGGCTTCCGACACGTCGAAAGTGGTCCGCTTGTTCGCTCCAGCTATCACGCGTGGGAGCAAGTACAGGCGGCCGGAGTTGCCAACTGCAGTTGAAGTACCACAACCGCAGTTGATGTTCTACCACTGCAGTTGTTTGTCCCGCAGTTCCACTTCGTACTGCCTACTTCGTCATGCCTCCTAAGCTTCGCAAGAAAGTCGACACGGCGCGCCCAATAGATCCCGCAGGTTCGGCAGACGCGTCGTCGACGGCCACCGATCGTGAATTGCTCTATTCGATGCTTTTGCAGCGTCGTTTCGA
>JANLVM010000122.1:0-2461 GCA_031364015.1 Gemmatimonadaceae bacterium | reverse complement strand
CTCGGATTGCGTCTGTCATCGACCGTTGACCTAATTCGTGGAAGTTCCAGCGGCGAGCGCCTCGTCTTCACGGTGCTGACAAAGAAAACTTCAAAGTCCGAACTGTCGCAGGTGATGGTCAACGTGTCGCCACATGAGCCGTCCCCACCCGCGACGGCTCAGCTGGCCAAACACCGGACTCGGCGCCAACACACGCTCCCGGGAAACATCCGAGAGGCGGCGCCATGCGTCGACGAGGGTACGAACCGTCGTTGTCAGGCTGCCTCTTTCTGTTGCGACACCGGTTGAGGCGGAATATGAAATGCCTGATGGCTTGGCGCCCGACTACCCACCCCCTGTTGCCTCAGCCCGCACCCGATCGAGCTCCGCCAAGATTTCTGCTTCGCCCTTGAGCTCGGTGAGAGGAGCGAGGCGAGCCAGGATGACGTCCCAATCCAGCCATTGTTGGCGAGCGATGATTCCGGCGATGTCACTCCAGTCACGCCGACGGTTCGCGAAAGCCTTCAGCACGATCAGGTCTTCAGCCGACGCCGTGCGGAGCGCGATGCCGGGCAAGTACTCAAACGCGGACGCGCGATCGATGATCTCCGCCTCGAAGGGAAATCCGGCCAGCGCAATGTCCATCGGCACGCCAGAACTACCCCGTAGCAGGAGCACGCGATTCACCATCGCGAATTCCAGGGCGTCGTCGATGCGGGGCTCAAATAGTTCGAGCAGTGCGCGCGCAACTGGCTCCTCGGCACCAAACCCGGTAAACAGTGTGATGTCGACATCTTGTGTGAGACGCGGCTCGCCCCAGCGGACTACCGCCAACCCTCCGATAATGCAGGACCGCCAGCCTCGTGCATCCACGACTCGCTGTAGCTCTGCCGCCTGGGCGATGAGCTGGTTCACGCCGGTCGTCGTGCGAACAACCGTTGTTGTTCAACCAGTCCGGAGGTCGTTGAGACCGGAGCGGTGGCTCGCGCCGCCTCGAAGGCATCACTCATGGAATCGATGAACGATGCGACGTTAACGATTCTGAGCTCCGCGATTCGAATCGCCGCGAGTCGCGGGGCCGCCGCCTGCCAACGTGCTGCCCACTCTCTCTGCCCGTCATCGGAGGTCATAAGTTGAATCTAAATAATTGGGCGTGATGACTGTGTTGCGGCCACAGGTGGATGGAATCGCGACCCCGCTGGTTGCGCACGTCGCGCGCGAGATAGACGGTCGCCATACCGCCACGGCCGAGTTCGCGTTCGATGGTGTAGCGGTCAGCGAGGGCAGCCCCGAGGCGTTCGGTGATGGTAGTCACGGTGCGCAACTTGTTGGCCGGACGCCGCTCTGGCGAGCTAGAGCTAGAACGGCCAGAACGACGGCTGGAGCTCCCGCAGGAATTGCTCAACGGGCCAACAGCGAATGCCATCAAGATCCAGTTTGTCCGTTCCGCGATACAACAGCATCGGCTTGCACTCCGGATAGTCCTCCCGAAACGCCCTGAGTCCGCGCAGGTCGGCGGGGCGCACCCGATCGCTGTTTTTCACTTCGACGGCCGCAAAGTGTTTCGTGCCGTAGACAACAAAGTCGACCTCTACGCCGGAGCGCGTGCGCCAGTAGAACAACTCGTGATCGTCGGGCGTGTACGCAATCCACGCGCGCAGCTGTTGGGCCACCAGTCCCTCAAGTGCGGCCCCGTCAATTTCTGAGGGTTGGTCGAGCGGACCGCCTGGACGAAGTGAACGAAATACTCCGGCATCAAAAAAATAGAACTTTGGATGCACTGCGGTTGCGCGGCGCGCACGCTTCGTGAAGACCGGGACCTTGAACGACACCAGCAGATCTTCGAGCACCTCCACGAACCCTTCGACGGTTTTACGATTGACCGAAGCATCGCGCGCGACATTTGTGAGTGTCAGCACACCTCCGTGCGAGAAGCTCACCACCTCGAGAAATCGCGCGAAACTCCCCACCTGGCGCACCAAACCCTCGGCTTTCACCTCCTGTTCGATGTAGAGCGATGCATACGCGGCCAGTGTGTCGCGAGGACTTCGTGAGCTCGTAATCAGTGGCACCATTCCGAAATTCAACGCGCGATGCAAGTCGAAGTCTGGAAGTTCTGCGGCCATGAACGGATGCATGGTGCGCAAGGCCGCGCGCCCTCCCAGCAGGTTCACTCCGCCACGGCGCAGTTTCCGCGCGCTCGATCCGGTGAGCACAAACCGGGCCGTATGTTCGGATTCGATGAGCGCATGCACGACATGCAGCAGGTCCGGCACGCGCTGCACTTCATCGATCACGATGTCCCTGCGATCGGGATTACCGAGGACCAGTTCGCGCAGGCGTTCGGGTTTGGACGCCATTTCTCGCGCGGTCTCCGGCTCGAGCAGGTTGATTACCAGCGCGTCCGGCAGCCGCTGCCTGGCCCAGGTGGTCTTGCCGGTACCGCGCGGACCGAAGAGGAAGAAGCTGTCGGTCGGGGGAG
>JANLVM010000106.1:0-2406 GCA_031364015.1 Gemmatimonadaceae bacterium | reverse complement strand
ACGAAACGCGAACGCCACCTCGCTGAAACTCGACCAGTTTGTCGTGCTCGTCACCACGCCGTTGATGGGCAGCGCGATGAGACATCCCAGCACTCCGCCCGCAAACGCAATCACGGCGGACTCGGCGAGAAAGCTCAGCAGCACATTGCGCGGCTTGAACCCGAGCGTCAGCAGCACGGCGATTTCCGGCGTCCGTGAGGAGATCGACGCGTACATGGTGTTCACGGCTCCGAAAATTGCGCCGATCGACATGATGCTGGTGATCATGATGGCGAGAAAGCTCAGCATTGCGCCCAGCAGCCTGGACTGATCCGCGTAGTACTTCGATTCCAGATGCGCATCGACCTGGAGACGCTGATCGCTCTGTATGGCGCGCTTGGCTTCGGCGAATCCGGCCGGGTCCTTGAGGCGAAACGTCACCGACTGATAGTTGCTGCCACCGCGCATGGCGCTTTGGAACTGCTCCGCCTCACCCCAGACTTCCGATTCGAAGCTTGAACCCGCGGCCGTGAAATGGCAGACGACCGTCCATTCTCGTCCGGCAAATCGCAGTTTCTCCCCGAGCGCGGTGCTCCGGTAGCGCGGGACCAGTTTGTCGCCGACACAGACTTCGCTCTGTCCGCTGGCGAATGTCCGACCAGTGATCTTGATATTCTTTCGTACCTCGAACGCGCGTTGACTTACCCCGCGCACGACCACATTGGCAATGGCCATGGTGTCAACCCCGCGTCGGGGAAGGTTCATGACCACGTAGGTTTCCGGGCTCACGAGCGGTTTCCCGTCGGTACCGATGGCTACCTGCGGAAAACTCGAAATAATGTATACATCGGCGCGACCCACGCCGCTGGAGAGCTCCGAATCCGCGCCTTTGCGCATGACCAACACATTGTCGTCACCGCCAGTTTTTGTGAGCGCCGACGAGAACCCGTTCGCGAGCGCTAACATGGCGATGAACACGGCCACCACCAGGGCAATGCCCAACGCCGTGAACGCGGTCGATACGGGGCGCTGCAGGACGCTCCGCACATTATAGATCAGCGGGATCTTCACTCGACTCTCCGGAGCGCCTGCACCACCGGCATCTTGGCAGCCTGATAGGCCGGTGTAAAGCCACTCACGACCGACAGCAGCAGCGCGACGCCTGCACCCACCATGACGGTTCCGTTCGTGACATGAAAACCAGGCAGGAATCCGAAGGCATTGAAGTTGGTGGCGCGCGGAATGATGATGGCGAGTCCAAGACCGATGGCTGCGCCCGTGAGTGCGATAAAGGCTGCCTCCACGATGACGAGCGTGAAAATGGTTCTGTCGGTAAAGCCGACCGTCTTGAGCACCGCAATTTCACTGGTACGTTCGCGCTGGTTCATCAACATCGCGTTCGCCGCGATGAGCAGAATCGCGAAGACCACCGCCATACCGATGGTGCCCATCAGCAACTGAATGTTGCCGAACATGGTCATGAAGCCCGCACTGAATGACTGCTCGGTGCCCGTCTTCGTGGGTGCCGGAGAATTGCGGAACTGATCGTCGATGGTCTTCGCCACCAATCCCGACTGCGCCGGATCATCGATACGCAAAATGAACCAGCCGGGCGAGACGTTGTCCTTGACGCGCTCATACAGATAGTCATAGTGAAAAAGAAACTGTTCGTCACCGTAGGCCGGCTCCTTCAACGAGTAGGTACCACGGATCGTGAACGTCCAGTCGCCGGGGAAAATCGTGCCCTGAAGGGTCACGTTGTCGCCCACCTTCCAGCCGAACGCTTTGAGCAGTCCCTGCCCCACAATCACGGCAGTGCGCTCGCGCAGAAACGCTTCTTTCTGAGCAGGAGGAACAATGAAATCGTTCTTGTACATCTCCAGGTACGACGCCGGATCGATGGCGAATTGACCGAAGAACTTCTTGCCATCGCCGTACTTGCCGCCGAACCAGTTCGCCCACGTCACCCCAGTCACATGGGGCACCGACGCCAGCCGGTTGGCATAGTTCTGTGGCAACGGGAAAATGAATGCGGTAGCGTTCTGCACGATCATCCGATTCGCGGCGCCCAGTTGGCTGGAGATCTCCAGCTGCGTGACCACTGTGCGAAGCGAGGCGAACAGAAAGAGCGCCAGCGCTACGCTCATGATCGTCAGTATCGTTCGCAGCATGTGCCGCTTGAGATTGGACAGCACGAGTGGGAGGTATTTCATCCCGGATCTCCCAGCATCGCCAGGTCGCGCTCCACCAGCACGCCTTTCTCGAGATGCAGCACGGTCCTGGCGCGCTCAGCGGCCTTGGCGTCATGCGTGACGACAATAATGGTCTTGTTAAACTCGTCGTTTAATCGTTGCAATAGCGAGAGCACCTCTTCGGAGCTCTTGGCGTCAAGCTGTCCGGTCGGCTCGTCAAGGAGTATCAACTGCG
>JANLVM010000090.1:0-2360 GCA_031364015.1 Gemmatimonadaceae bacterium | reverse complement strand
TGGCGTGCAGAGCATGGCGACGGTGACGTACACCGGCAGCGTATCGGCGATTGATCTGGTCCTCGATCTCGCGTATCTCACGCAAGCAACGCAGAAAACCGACGGCAGCGTCGCGATGGTTGCCGGTCGCGATGCCCTGCTTCGCGTGTTCGCGCACGCCGACCAGGCCAATGTACTGACGCCCACGGTGCGCGCGCGTATTTACGACGGCGCCGCGCTGCTGCAAACGTTGTCGCTCACCGGTCCGGCAACGGGCGTGCCCGAGACGCTCGCCGAAGGAACGCTTACGTCAACATGGAACGTGGTCATCACCGGAGCGAATGTCCGCACCGGCACACGCGTGCTCGTCGACATCGATCCGACGAACGCGGTGACGGAGGCCGACGAGGCCAACAACATCTGGCCGCGAAGCGGCACGCCACAGACGCTCACCGTCACTTCCGTTCCGGCGTTCTCCGTGCGTTTCGTTCCCGTGACCGTGGGCAGCAGGACGGGCAATGTCACGCCCGGGAACACGGATGCGTACCTGGCGACCACCCGGCGCATCTGGCCTGTGGGCACCATCAACGCGGAAGTGCGCGCACCGTTTACGTCGAGTGCCGACACGCTCGTATCGGACGACTCCAACGGCAAGTGGTTGACGGTACTGAGCGAGATGAACACGTTGCGGAGCGTCGATGGCGCTCCATCTACCCTGCACTACTACGGCGTGGTGAAAGTGGGGTATGGAAGCGGCGTGGCCGGTTACGGCTACGTACCTGGCCGCTCGGCAATAGGATGGGACCATTTGCCCAGTGGCGACGGAGTCGCGGCCCATGAGTGGGGACACAATTTCGCTCGACCGCACGCGCCGTGCGGCGGTGCATCGGGCGCGGACCCATCGTATCCGTATGCCGGTGGCGACATCGGCGCGTTCGGCTGGAACAGCAGCACCAACGCGTTGGTCGCCACGACGACGAAGGACATCATGGGCTACTGCAGTCCCAAGTGGATCTCGGATTACAACTGGACCAGGTCGATGGCCTACCGACAATCGTCGGGTCTCGAGACATCCGCCGGTTCGGATGCTGACGGATTGCTCGTGTGGGGTCGCGTCGTGAATGGCACCGTGGTGCTGGAGCCAGCGTTCCGCGTGACAGCACCGCGTTCCGCAGCAGCCACTCGGCCCACGCACGTCGTCGAAGCGCTCGACGCCGATGGGAGTGTCTTGTTGGAGTTGCCGATGTCTGCCGAGAAAGTTGACCACGTCACCAATCACGACGAACGGCATTTCTCCGTCATCCTTCCGTGGAGTGCGACGCTCGAACAGGCGCTGTCTCGCGTACGTGTTCGCGATGTACGCACGCCGTTGCTTTCCGCGTCACGGGCCAGTGCCACAGCCGTGGCCGCCAAGCTCTCGCGTACCGCACGCGCCACGCAAGCGCTCGCCATGCCAGATCCCGAATCGGTGGTTGACGCAACACCCGCAGGTCGCATGCGCGTACGCTGGAACGCGACGCAATACCCGATGGCCATGGTCCGCGACGCCGCCACGGGACAGGTGATGGGTTACGTGCGTCGTTCAGGGGACGCGGTGGTGAGTGGCGGACGGCGATTGGAAGTCGTGTACTCCGATGGCGTGCGGTCGGTGGTGCGCCCAGGGAGGTAGCACCATAGCTTTCAGGCTCTGTGCGCCCCGCGCCATCGCCGGGTGCGCGCCAGCCCCTGATCGGCCCGTCCTCCCCTCGCCCCTCCCCACCCCATGGCTGCATTTGACGTCATCATCCTCGGCGGTGGCCCTGCCGGCTACGTGTGTGCGCTCCGCTGCGCACAGCTGGGCCTTCAGGCCGCCGTTATCGAGCGCGAGGCACTCGGTGGCACCTGCGTACTGTGGGGCTGCATTCCGGCCAAGGCGCTCCTTGAAAGTGCGAGTCTCGCCACCAAACTGACGCATGCCGACGAACACGGCATCGCCATTCAGGGGATGACGTTGGACTTCGGTCGTGCGATGAAGCGTTCACGCACCATTAGTACGCAAAATTCCAAGGGCGTCGAATTCCTGTTCAAGAAAAACAAGATCAGCTGGATCCGTGGTGAAGGAACGCTCGAGAAAGGCAAGAAGGTCACCGTCACCAGCGCCGACGGGAAGAAAGAGACACACGAGGCCAGGAAGGCGGTGGTCATCTCCACGGGTTCACGGGTGCGGGGACTGCCGCAGGCCGGGCTGGAGCTGGACAAGTCCGTCGTGCTGTCCAGCGACGAAGTGCTGGTTCTGTAGAAGGCCCCCAAGAGCATGTTGGTGGTTGGCGCCGGCGCAGTCGGCTGCGAGTTTGCCGATGTGTTCAACGCGTTCGGCACTCAGGTCACAATGGTCGTGGTGC
>JANLVM010000970.1:0-2726 GCA_031364015.1 Gemmatimonadaceae bacterium | reverse complement strand
GCGAAGGGCGCGATTTGTGTGCGCGCCGGTGCGTCGACCGGCGTGGTGCTGCGCGGTCCGAACTCCATCATCGGTGTAACGGCCGTGTGCTTGATGCGACCCGGCGCATCCTGTTCAGCGATGAGCCGAGCAAGGCCTTCGAGCACGTGCCCCTCGCCGAGCACCCGAGCGAGGAGCGCGCTCGACTCCACGCCGTTCTGCAGTGGGATCACGGCCGTGGTTGGACCGATCAGCGGTCGCAACTGAGTCGCGATGGATTCGACCTGTGTGGACTTCACAGTGACCAGCACGACGTCAACAGGTCCGACGCTGGACGGGTTGTCCGTGGCGTTGACGCGAGGAAGGAGGAGATCGCCATCAACGCTTTCGAGGCTCAGGCCCGCCGTTTGCAGGGCGGTGAGGGTGGCGCCTCGCGCCACGAAGGTCACGTCGTGGCCTGCCTGGACCAGACGAGCGCCGAATGCGCCGCCGACGGCGCCTACTCCAACGATGGCTATTCGCATGGGACCTAAGCTATTCGCAAGGAGGAGGAACTACAGGAAGCTGCGGCACCCCCGAAGCCCCGCCAGACCTAAGCAGCCCCGACTCGGTGTACAGCATCAGCTTGTCTCGCGTATCCATGATATCCAGGTTCCGCATCGTCAACTGCCCAATGCGATCCAGCGGCGTAAAAAACGCTTCGCCGCGCTCCATAGTCAGCCGTTCAGGCTTGTAAGTGAGATTCGAGCTCGCCGTATCGAGCAACGAGTAGTCGTTCCCGCGACGCAGCTCGATCGTCACCTCTCCCGTGATCGCGCGCGCGATCCACCGCTGCGCCGAGTCGCGCAACATCAAGGATTGCGAATCAAGCCACCGTCCCTGATACAACAGCCGCCCCAGTCGACGACCGTTCGTGCGATACTGCTCAATGGTGTCTTCGTTGTGAATGCCCGTCACCAGTCGCTCGTACGCGATGTACAGCAACGCCAGCCCCGGTGCTTCGTAAATACCGCGGCTCTTCGCTTCGATGATGCGGTTTTCGATCTGGTCCGACATGCCCAGGCCGTGTCGACCGCCAATCACATTTGCTTCGCTAAACAAATCCAGCGCCGACGCAAACGTCTTTCCGTTGATCGCAACAGGCATTCCCTCTTCGAAACGAATCGACACCGTCTCGCGCTTCACAACCACTTCGTCCCGCCAGAACGCGACACCCATGATCGGCTGCACGATGTGCAGTCCCTTGTCCAGAAACTCCAGGTCCTTCGCTTCGTGCGTCGCGCCAAGGATGTTCGAGTCCGTGCTGTACGCTTTCTCCGTACTCATCTTGTAGTCGAAGCCACTCTTGATGAGGTACTCCGACATTTCCATGCGGCCGCCCAGCTCGTCGATGAACTGCTGGTCCAGCCACGGCTTGTAGATCTTGAGGTTGGGATTCGTGAGCAATCCGTATCGATAGAATCGTTCGATGTCATTGCCCTTGAACGTGCTGCCGTCTCCCCAGATGTTGACGTCGTCTTCGCGCATCGCGGCCACCAGCATCGTGCCCGTGACGGCGCGTCCCAACGGCGTGGTGTTGAAGTACGTCTGTCCCGCGGTCGAGATGTGAAATGCGCCACACTGCAGCGCGGCGAGACCTTCGCCCACGAGTTGCGCGCGACACTCGATGAGGCGCGCCTTCTCCGCGCCGTACGCCAAAGCCTTTCGCGGGATCTCGTCGTAATCGGTCTCGTCCGGCTGACCGAGGTTGGCGGTGTATGCATACGGAACCGCGCCCTTCGCCCGCATCCAGTGCAGGGCGGCGCTGGTGTCCAAACCGCCGGAGAAGGCAATGCCGACCTTCTCGCCGACGGGAAGATTCTGGAGGATGTTAGCCATGGACCAACTTATCGCATGGCCAGTCGGCAGTGCAGAGCCTACATCCGTCCTCGCGTCAGCACGCTGCGCCCGAACTCGCCCCGGCCCCGTTCGGCGGATACACGCTGTCGATCACGATCAGCGATTCACCCCGACGCTGGTACACCGTGCGTCCGCGCTCGACACCGCTCCAACTGCTGGTGAATGTACCGCTCACGCAGCGTCCCTCGACCGCCAACGTGATACCGCGACTGTCGTGCCAACTGCCTCGCACGCTGTCACCACTCGCACGGTAAAGGCCGAGGCCCTCAAAGCTCGCGCGAGTACTTTGCAGATGCACTCTGTGACTGAAGCGACAGCATGAGCCCAAGCTATCCGCAGGAAATAGGAACCGCAGGAGGGAGTTGAACGTCATCCGGGTTGCAGGGGGGAGGGACTGCGACAGGATGGAGGGGAGCAGGGGTGCCATGCCGCTTTTGCGAACGAGCAGACCGGCGAGGTAGGTCGCGCTGCGGGGCGCTTGGCTGCGCACGCGTAGCCGACTGCCTCAGTTTGTACTTCTGGTGGAGTACATCATGCGACGGATCTGCTGAAGCTCGTCGAGCGTCGCCTCAACACCGCGTAGCTCGGGCTGCAGTCGTTTGGTCAGGATGAGATGGCTTTCCAGTTCGTACGCTGACGCGATCGCGATCCCGATAAAGTGTGCGCATTTGGCGGGATACAATTGCCCCACGCCCGCGCGAACACACGCACCACCCCAAAAGAACGCACACCCCCCGTTGTTAGTCGCATGGCACCCCTGCTCCCCTCCCCCCTATCGCAGTTCCTCCCCCCTGCAACCCGGATGACGTTCAACTCCCTCCTGTAGTTCCTCCCCCTTCAGGAAGCTG
>JANLVM010000944.1:0-10915 GCA_031364015.1 Gemmatimonadaceae bacterium | reverse complement strand
CCACGTACCGACATCATCCCACCCAAAGCGACCAGGAATCACCAGGACGCGTTGACTGCGTTCAAGCACGCCCACGTCGATCGCGATCGACGTGACGTGAGTGAAGAATGCCGCGAGATCGTCGCCAGCGGCGTCCAGTGCCGACTGCACCTCGGGCGTGTGCGCGCGAATCTCGTCTAACAAATCGCCAACGCGCCAGGCGAAGATGCCCGAATTCCAATAGTACCCTGCGGTCACCATTTCCGCCGCGCGTTCTCGACTGGGCTTTTCCACGAAGCGCGCGACGCGCCGCACGGTGTCATCCACGCGCTCGCCCGGTTGAATGTATCCCAAACCCGGATCCGGACGAGACGGCACGATACCGACGGTCACCAGCGCGTGTTCACGCGCGGCGATATCCGCCGCATCGGCCAAGGTGCGACGAAAACCCTCCACGTCGCCGATCGCCCAGTCGGCGTGCACGCAGATCATCACCGATTCCGGTCCCGTGCGCGCGGCAATCGTGCGTGCCGCCCACGCGAGGGCCGCACACGTGCCGGCGGGTCGCGGTTCGGCAATGACATTCTCTGCCGGCAAGCCGGGCGCCATCGCCAACACGGCGTCACGAAGGAGCGCATTGGTCAGCACCAACGTGCGCTCCAGCGGCGCTAACGGCAGCACGCGATCGATCGAGTCACGCAGCATGGGTGCCGCCGAGATCAGCGGCAGCAGCTGCTTGGGCCGATCAGGCGTCGAGAGCGGCCAAAACCGCGAGCCCACGCCGCCAGCGAGTACGACATTCCAGCGAATCATGCGTTGGTGAAGAGGGAAGCGAGACGGCTGGTGCTCAGACGAAAAACGCGGTCAAACCAACGCCGCAATCTGCGCGCGGTGGCGGCGCAAGTCGAACAGCATGGCGGCCAGATTCGCCGACGGGTTGAGCAACACAAGCAGCAACGCATCAGGAGAGACCGAGGTGACCACTGCGGTGCCGCCGCCGTACTCAAGCACCATCAACCCGAAGTCTCCACGTCCGGACGCCAAGCCCATGTCGACGGCCGCCGCGACCATGGGTGGCACATACGCGGCCAACCCCTCAGGATCGAGCGCGCCCTCAGTTGCTCCATCGATAAGCAGTCCATCGCGTCCCAGCACGATCGCTGCATCAACGCCGTCGCGACGCCGTAGCGCGCTCACCAGATCTCGTATGGTCGCCATGGTGGAACGCTGAACGCACTACGGGGTGAAGTCAAGCAGCCGAACCGCTTGCCCGGACACGAGTTGAGCGATAAGCTCCCACTACGCTTCTGCCATGGGGAATACCCTGTTACCTCGACTCGCCGGCGCGCTCCCAGTCTTGCGGCGCGCCATTGCATTCCCAGCCCTGATCGTCGCCGTCGCCGCGCTCGTCCAGTGTGGTGGCAGCGACAGCTTTCTGACGCCAGCGAACTTCGAAAACGTCGATCGGCAGTATGAGCTGTGGGCCCTCACCGGGTCCTCGGCCGCGCGGCCAGCGGGCTACCAGTTTGCCTCGGAATCGCTGGTGCGCCCGCAAATTCTGCCCAACGGAGCACTGAATTTCGACGTAGCGTTTGACATTACGGCCGACGGAAAAGTGTTGGTGCTCCCGGCGCGCGCGGTCGTGCCGTTGCCGCCAGTCCCTCCGCCCACCATTGGTTTCGCCCGTCAGCCAGGTGCGTACGAGCAGTTGCAACGCGCGACCGACAAAGGCTACGTCGCCGACAGCGCGGTCGTGCTGGCAATCGGCGAAACAATCACGATTCGACTCATTAATTCGGGTTGTGTGTACGGCGAGCCGTTCTACGCCAAGCTGACCATCGACGATATCAATGTGGCGGAACGGCGATTGCTCATGCGCACGTTGGTCAACCGAAACTGCGGCTATCGCTCGCTCCTCGCGGGCATTCCCAAGGACTGAGGAGCGTCCTCGTCCGCTGATTTCGTCCCTCCGCTTCTGCTATGCTCGACATTCGCCTGCTGCGTGATCAACTGGACCTCTTGCGCGACGGAATGCGCCGACGCGGCAAGCTCTCCGAGTTGGCGCCATTGTTGGACCAAGCGGAGATGCTGGAGCGCGAGCGACGCAGCGCGATCACGGAGCTCGAGGCGCAGCAAGCCCTTCGCAACAAGGTCACGCACGATGTCGCGCAACGTCGGAAGGCGGGTGACGATGCCACCGCGCTGATCGCCGAAGGACGCCGCATCGGCGAAGCCATCGCGACCTTGGACGCGCGTCGACTGCAGGCAGACGCTGCCGTGCAGCAGTTGTTGCTTGAGCTTCCCAACCTCACGCTGCCGGAAGTGCCTGAGGGGGGCGAAGACGAGAACACGGTCGTGCGGAGCTGGGGCACGCCGCGCACCGATGGCGCCGACCTCAAGCCACACTGGGAGATTGGCGAAACACTCGGCCTGCTCGACCTACCGCGTGGCGCGAAGATCAGCGGGTCCGGGTTTATCGTGTATCGAGGCCTTGGCGCACGATTGGTCCGTTCGCTGATGAACATGATGCTCGACGTTCACACCACCGAACACGGCTACGAAGAATGTTGGGTCCCCCTGGTGGTCAATCGCGCGTCTATGACTGCCACCGCGCAGCTCCCGAAGTTTGAAGACGATATGTACGCGCTGCGCGACCAGGACCTGTTCCTCATTCCGACCGCTGAAGTCCCGGTGACCAATCTGTATCGTGACGAGATCCTCGACGCGGTTGAACTGCCGAAGAGTATGTGTGCCTTCAGCGCCTGCTTCCGGCAAGAGGCGGGCGCGGCGGGCAAAGACACGCGTGGCTTGCTGCGCGTGCACGAGTTCGACAAAGTGGAGCTGGTGCGCTACACCACGCCCGAGACGTCCAGCCAAGCGCTGGAAACACTGACGGGGCACGCGGAGGTCATTCTGCAACGTCTGGGGTTGCCGTATCGCGTGCTGCTGCTGGCGGCGGGTGACACGGGCTTTGCCAGTGCGAAGACGTACGATCTCGAGGTGTTCGCGCCGGGTGTGGGGAAGTGGCTTGAAGTATCCAGCTGCAGTGTGTTCACCGACTTCCAGGCGCGTCGCGCGAACATCCGGTATCGTCCGTCGCCGGGAGAAAAGCCTCGCCTCGTACACACCCTGAACGGCTCCGCCCTGGCGTTCTCGCGCATCATCGCCAGTCTCCTCGAGCATGGGCAGCAACCCGATGGGTCGGTGCGCATTCCCGATGCGCTGCAGCCCTATCTCGGTCGCGCGGAATTGCGGTGACGACCTGTCGATGCGCGCTCGCGTGATCGACCCTGGCTGACCGCCGACCCATGCGTCGTCGTCGCTGGCCCGTGGTACTCGTGGTGCTCGGTGTACTCGCACTCCTCACGTGGTATGTCGCCTACACCCAGCATGTCGTCACACAGCTGCGGGCGGCGGCCGCCGCGCAGGGGAGCATGTACTCGCGCATTTACCGCGCGTTGCTGGACACCAGTGCGCTCGGTGATGACAAGACGCCCGTGCTGATTGAGATGGCCGACCAGGTGATCGCCACCGGATTGCCGCTGGTGCTCACCGACGCCCAGGGACGCGTGTCGGCGGCAGCGAACTTGCCGGCCGACCCGTCGCTGGATACGGTGGCGTTCGTGTTGGAATTGGATCGCCGCAACGCACCCATCCTCGAGCCGGGCGTCGGTGGTGTGCACTACGGCGACAGTCCCATCGTTCGCGGCCTGCAGGTCATTCCCATTCTGCAGGCCGCCGGTATCGGCCTGTTGCTGGCGTTCGGGCTCTATGCGCTGGTGGAGCGCGGCCGTGCAGAGCGTGAGAAGGTGTGGGCGGGAATGGCGCGCGAAGCCGCGCATCAGTTGGGCACCCCGCTCTCCGCGATTGCCGGATGGTTGGAGCTCCTGCGCGACGACGCCACGACGCCAATCGCGCGCCGCGCCGTAGACGCGATGACGCAGGATCTCACGCGCCTCGATCGCGTCTCGCATCGATTTGAACGCATTGGTCGCCCCACACGCGACGATGACGTCGATTGTGCGGCACTCGTGGATCGCTTGGCCGCGTACTTTGCGGCGCGCGCGCCGACCCTCGCCAGGCTGGTGCGTGTTCGGAGCGAACATCCCGACGAGCCGCTGATCAGACGCGGCGATGGGGTGTTGCTGGAATGGGTGCTCGAAGTTCTGATCAAGAACGCGATCGACGCGCTGGGCGGGCGCGATGGCGAAGTCGTGGTCTCTGCCATACCGCTTCCGGAAGGCGGCGTGCGCATTCGCGTGGCCGATGACGGTCCAGGGATTCCGCGCGCGCTGCGCAAACGGATCTTCGACGCCGGCTTCACGACCAAAGATCGTGGCTGGGGAATCGGGCTGTCGCTCGCCCGACGCATTGTCGAGGAAAATCACGGCGGTACACTGATACTGGCGAATACCGATCGGGGGGCGGCCTTCGACGTTATCTTGCCAGCATGACCACGACGGGCTGGACCGGTTCATTGTTTGATGCGGCACCGCCGCCGCCGCCGCCGCCGCCGCCGCCGCCGCACGAGGCGTTGCTGCGCGGGCTCAATCCGGCGCAACGGGAAGCGGTCGCGCATGACGACGGCCCCATTCTCGTCTTGGCCGGCGCGGGTTCCGGAAAAACGCGGGTGCTCACCTCACGCATTGTGCGACTCATCGGCGAGCGTGGCGTGGCTCCCCATGAAATTCTCGCCGTGACGTTCACCAACAAAGCGGCCGGTGAAATGCGCGCGCGCATTGCCACGCAACTGGGACATGACCCGCGCGGCATGTGGTGCGGCACGTTCCACGCGCTGGGCGCGCGATTGCTGCGCGGGGTCGCCCCCATCGTAGGGCGTGAGCGAAACTTCACCATCTATGACGAGGGCGACGCGCTCGCCGCGTGTAAGCGCGTCATGGAGCGGCGACAGGTGAATCCAAAGCAGTGGAGTCCGAACGCCGTGCTCGCGGCGATTTCCGATGCCAAGAACGCGCTGGTTTCTTCCAGCGAGTACGCGACGAGCGCGCGGGATCCATTTTCGCAGATCGTGAGCGGTGTGTACGGCGATCTCGAGGCCGCGCTGGAACGCGCCAACGCGGTGACCTTCGATGACCTGTTGGTACTACCGGTGCGCGCCCTGCAACGGGATACCGCACTGCGAGAGCACTACCAGCGGCGGTTCCGTTACGTATTAGTCGACGAATATCAGGACACGAACGCCGCACAGTATCGGTTCGTGGCGCTGATGGGTGGCGGGCACCGCAATGTGATGGCAGTCGGAGACGACGACCAGTCGATTTATGGGTGGCGAGGCGCCGACATCCGGAACATCCTGGATTTTGAACGGGATTTTCCGGCGGCGCGCGTGGTGCGACTCGAGGAGAATTATCGCTCGACGCCGAATGTGCTGGCGCTTGCCAATGCGGTGATCGCCGAGAATACCGAGCGTCGCGGCAAGACGCTTCGCGCCACCCGCGCCGCCGGCGAACCGGTCACCCTCATCGAGACACTCGACGAACGTGACGAGGCGGACGTCATCGCCGACATTGTCACCGAACGAACAGCCCGCGGGAGTTGGGCGCGACGCGATTGCGCCATCCTGTATCGCACGAACGCGCAAAGTCGCGCGCTGGAGGACGCGTTCCGACGGCGCAGCATCCCCTACCGCCTCGTTGGCGCCGTGCGCTTTTACGATCGCCAGGAGATCCGCGACCTGATGGCGTATCTCAAGCTGGTCGCCAACCCGGCCGACGACGAAGCCTTTCGACGGGCGGTGAATGTACCGCGGCGCGGGCTCGGCGATGCCGCGTTGGCGCTCCTCACCGAGCGCGCAACCCTCGATGGCACGTCGTTGCTGGCGACGGCCGCACGGTCCGAAGTCCTGAGCGGTCTGCGTCCACCTGCCCGCGCCTCGCTCGAAGCGTTTGTGACGCTCCTGCAGCGCCTGCGCGTGCAGGCGGTCGACGCATCAGTCGACGAATTGTTGCGCGCGCTGGTCGACCAGATTCGCTACGCCGATCACTTGCGGACCGAAGGTCCTGAAGGCCTCGAGCGTCTCGACAACGTCAGAGAGATGATCGCCGGCGCCGCCGAAGTCGTCGCGGATGATGGCGGAGAGGTCGGTCTGACACCGCTCGATCACTTCTTGCAAAAGGCCACACTGGTGGCCGGAATCGATCGCCTGGATCCCGACGCCGACGCGGTGACGATGATGACGATGCATAACGCGAAGGGCCTCGAATTTCCACTCGTCGTCGTGTCGGGCCTTGAAGACGGACTGTTTCCACTGGCCCGCGCTGCGGAAGACCCGAAGCAGCTCGAGGAAGAACGGCGCCTGTTTTACGTTGGCATTACGCGCGCCGAGCGGAAGCTGTACCTGACGTGCGCCGAACAGCGCCGCCGGAATGGGGAGATGATGTGGTCCACGCCGTCGCGATTTTTGCGCGTGGTGACGGCGTCGCTGGCCGAACGACAACAGTCGGCACGCGTGCGCTCTGAGGGTCGCCGCGCGTATCAGAGTCGTCCGAAGTCCGGCGACAGCAGCTGGGGACGCAGCAGTGACGATCGGAGCGAAGGCTCAGGCGGCGTGAAGCGCGCGGTGGGTCCGTACGGAAGCGTCGCCTACCGCGGCGGCCCGGCGCCCAACGGCGACATCCCGTTTGGCAAGGTGCCCTTGCAATGGAGTAATCGCCCGTCGCGCGGTCCCGTCCCTGAACCGGAGGATGAATCGCAGGACGCGCCGATGTGTACCATCGGCGAGCGCGTCCGCCATGCGAAGTTTGGTACCGGCACGATTGCGGAACTCACCGGCAGTGGTCGTGATGCGAAGGTGCGCATCGACTTTGATGACGAAGCGGTTGGACGCAAGACCCTGGTCGTCGCGCAAGCGAAACTCGAACGCGGGTGGGAGTAGGTGACGATCTCCGCATCGGATGTGCGACACGTCGCGGTGCTGGCGCGTCTGGCACTCAACGAGGAACGCGTTCCGGCGTTGGTCTCCGAACTGAATGGCATTCTGGCGCACATGGAGGTGTTGCAACGCGTCGCGCTTCCCGACGTGATGGACAACGATCGCGGCATGCCATCCCTGTCGTGGCGCGAAGATGTAGCGGTGCCAGGCGTAGTCGACACCGAGCGAACTGCCTTCGCCCCTATGATGCGCGACGGCTTCTTTCTGGTGCCGCAGCTCGACACGCATAAACCGCAGTTGGACGTACTGCCACCGAAGGGGAAGGACCTCAACCGCGGTCGAAGGACTCCAACCGCAGTGGAAGGACCCCAACCGCAGTGGAACTACCCCAACCGCAGTGGAAGGACCGCAGTTTGTCTGGCTTGACCGCGATGTGGGCGCCGTCGTCGACGCGGTGAATGACGGGCGCTGTACGCCGGGTGATCTGGTCCACGCCGCGCTGGCTCGCGTGACCTCGCGCGCGGCCGGACGCGACGGACTCAACGCCGTGCTGTCGGTCGATCCCGAGGGCGCTGCGCGTGACGCCGAAGCGGTACAGGCCCGGGTGGTTCGCGGAACGCCGATGCCACTGGCCGGAGTGCCGATTCTCGTCAAAGACAATATCGCCACGCGTCGACTGCCAACGTCCTGCGGATCACGCATCCTTGAGGGATATATCAGCCCGTTTGACGCGACGGTGATTCGGCGGCTCCGCGACGCGGGCGCGATGGTCGTCGGCAAGACGAACATGGATGAATTCGCGATGGGATCGTCCACGGAGAACAGTGTGTTTGGACCAACGCGCAATCCGGTCGATCCAACGCGCGTGCCGGGCGGATCATCCGGCGGATCGGCGGCGGCGGTCGCGGTCGGCGTGACCGCCGTGGCACTTGGTTCCGAGACTGGTGGCTCGGTGCGTCAGCCCGCAGCATTTTGTGGCATTGTGGGTGTGAAACCCACCTACGGCCGCGTCAGTCGCTTCGGTCTCGTGGCCTTCGCGTCGTCGCTCGATCAGGTCGGCGTGTTCGGGCGTCGCGTAAACGATGCCGCTCGCGTGCTTGAGGTCATCGCAGGCGTCGATCCGCTCGACGCGACATCGGTACACGCGCCGCCGCTGACGTGCCGTCACGCGCCAGACGCCTCCTTGTCGGGTGTGGTCATCGGTCGACCGGTGGAATACTTCCCCGGTTCACTCGATCCGCGTATCCGCGCGCTCTGTGACGTGTCGCTGGAACGACTGCGTGCGCGAGGCGCAGAGATCCGCGATGTGAGTTTACCACATACGGCGCTGGCCATCCCGGTGTACTACATTCTCGCGCCGGCTGAAGCGTCCAGCAACCTGGCGCGATTTGATGGCGTGCGCTACGGACTGCGCCTCGAGGGCAACGGGCTCCAGGGCATGTACGAGGCCACGCGCTCAGGCGGCTTTGGACCAGAGGTGACGCGTCGCATCCTGCTGGGTACCTACGTGCTGAGCGCGGGGTACTACGACGCGTACTATCGCCGCGCGCAAGCGGTACGCGCACTGATTACGCAGGATTTCGAGCGGGTGTTCGCCACCGGCGTGCACGTCCTCTTTACGCCAACCACCCCGACCACCGCCTTCCCGGTGGGCGCCGTATCCGATCCGTACGAGATGTACCTGAGTGATATCTTCACCGCGACCGCGAATCTGGCGGGGGTGCCGGCCATGTCGCAGCCCATCGGACGCATCGACGGACTGCCCGTGGGCGGCCAGCTGATCGCGGCACGCTTCGACGAAACCACCATGTTTCGCGTCGCGACGGTGCTTGAAGATGCACTGGGACAGGACGCGCATCGATGATGGCGTTGCCCGAAGCCAATCAGCCTGATCCAGCCAGCCGGTACGAGCTCGTGGTGGGGCTCGAAGTGCACTGCCAGTTGGCGACGACCACCAAAATCTTTTGTGGCTGTCTCACGTCATTTGGAGACGAGCCGAATCGCCACACGTGTCCCGTCTGTCTTGGACTGCCTGGTGCGCTTCCAGTGCTGAACGCGCATGCCGTGCTGTTGGCCACGCGCGCCGCGCTCGCGTTCCAGTGTCAGGTGCACAACATCTCCGTGTTCGCACGCAAGAACTACTTTTATCCAGATCTGCCCAAAGGATATCAGATCTCCCAGTTCGATCGACCATTGGCGAGCGCCGGAACGATCGACGTCAGCGACGACGCGACGAATCCACGACCGATTGGCATCACACGGGTGCACATGGAAGAGGACGCGGGAAAGTCTGTGCACGACCGATTCGCCGGATGGACGGCGATCGATCTGAATCGCGCCGGCACGCCGCTCATCGAGATCGTGTCTGAACCCGACATTCGGTCCGCACGCGATGCGGGACGCTATCTGCGTCAGCTCAAGCAGGTCCTCGAGTACACCGAGGTCTCCGACGCCAACATGGAAGAAGGCTCGCTGCGCGTCGATGTCAATATTTCGGTTCGTCGGCTGGGCGATAGCGCGTTAGGAACAAAGACCGAGATCAAGAACCTCAACACCTTCTCCGGCGTTGAACGGTCGATCGAGATGGAGTTCGCGCGACAGTGTGCGGCACTCGACGCCGGCGTTCCCATTGTGCAACAAACCATGCTGTGGGACGGCGCGCGCAATGCCATTCGACCCGCGCGCAGCAAGGAAGGCAGCCACGACTACCGGTATTTCCCCGATCCGGATCTGCCACCACTCGTACTCACCGACGCGTTTATTGCCACGCAGCGCGACGCGCTTCCGGAACTGCCACCGGCGCGCCGCCGACGCTTCACCGATCACTTCGGCGTGACCATTCCCGACGCGGAACAGCTCACGGCCGCGCCCGACATCGCGGACTTTTTCGAGCAGGTCGTGCGCGCGTCAGACGATGCGAAACGCGCCGCCCATTGGGTCCTCGGCGTGGTGCTCGCGACGCGCAAGACACACGGGGAATCCCTCGTACACCCGCCCGTGAGCGCAGAGCGAATTGGCGCGCTGATTCGTCTTGAGTCCGCCGGAAGGGTCTCCAATACGGCGGCGCGTCAGCTCTTTGCGATGCTGATTGATGACGATATGGAACCCGTGCAGTTGGCCGAACGCGAAGGGCTGCTCCAGGTCACCGACGACACGGCATTGATCGCCTGGATTGATGCGGTCTTTGCCGAGATGCCAGCCGAAGCACAACGGTTTCTCGCGGGAGAAGCGAAGCTGCAGGGAGTGCTCGTTGGTGCGGTGATGCGGAAGTCGAAGAGCGCGGCTGACCCCCGTCGACTCAGTCAACTTTTGGCAGCGCGAATTGGCTGAAAGAGCGGCTCCGGCAGATCGGCCGCGTGATGGAGCGTCGATGCCGGCAAGCCGAACATGCGATCTGCCTTGAGCGCCGCGCGTACGTCGCCGCCTTGTCGCCGCGCTAACCGACGCACTTTCTTCGCCTCACGGAGCGGCGAGTCGCCGGACGGATCGAAGTTGAAGGGTTCACTCTGGTCCCACCGGCTCAGCAGGTCAACCACATAGTCGAACGAGCGCACCAGATACCGTGACACGTCGGCATCGGACAAATCCCACCGACTGTTCTCCGAGACCAACTGAAAAATCCGCTGCCACGAATCACTGTCGGCCACGTACACCATGCCGCGAAAAATTCGACGATTCGTGGCGGTCCCGAACAGCGTTGGACTGAGGATTCGATCCAGGTGATGGTCCGCAGGACTATGGTCCATCAGCAGTAATTCGCGGGCGCGTCTCGGCCACGGATCACCGATGTGGGTATCGATGCGCGACTCCCAGTAACTATGCCCTACCGCTGTCGTACTGGAGGTGACCGCGAGCTGCCGCGGTACATAAAAGTTGTGGGCGACGACGTCGGCGGCCAGATGGGCGAGATATCCCAGCGCAAACGAGCGCAACGCCGGTTCCTTGGCCTCCTCATGAATCTCCAGGCCGATGTGCCACGAATGACAGTGACGTCCAACTTCCGCATATTTCTTGGCGATACTCGTGTCAGCAGCGATTGAGCCG
>JANLVM010000932.1:0-9174 GCA_031364015.1 Gemmatimonadaceae bacterium | reverse complement strand
GAGCATCTCGTAGAGCACGGAGCCGATCGAGTAGACATCCGAGCGCGCTGAGATCTCCTTTTCGGCCGTCGCTTGTTCCGGCGACATGTAGTGCGGGGTGCCCAGCGAGAGCCCCGTTTCCGTCATGCGACCGCCGGCCGCCGCAGTCACTGCCAGCGCGATGCCGAAATCGGCCACCATCGGCCGACCGTCGTGCAGCAGGATGTTCTCCGGCTTGATGTCTCGGTGGATCACGCCGTGCGTGTGCGCGTGGTGCAATGCACTGGCCACATCGCTGGCAATGCGCACGGCTTCGTCCACGCCGAGTTGCGTTTCGCGATCGAGTCTCGCTCGCAACGTCTCACCGTCGATGAACGGCATCACGTAGTACAGAAATCCATCCGCTTCGCCGGAATCGAACAGCGGCACGATGTGCGGATGCTGCAATGCCGCCGTGGTCGTGATTTCCTGCACGAATCGCTCGGCGCCAAGCACGGCGGCGAGCTCCGGTTTCAGCACCTTCACCGCGACGCGCCGTTTGTGCTTGATATCCTCGGCGAGATAGACCGTCGCCATCCCGCCCTGCCCAAGCTCTCGCTCAATGCGATAGCGGTCGGACAGTGAAGCGGCGAGGCGGTCGATGGTGGAAGGCATGTTTGAGATAACCTACGCGCCACGCACGGCCACCGAGACGGGATTTTGCCTCAGCGCGGATCGAATCCCACGGCGGAGCAGAACGGCGCGAACCTAGCGCGTGTCCATCCGGCAACGCCTCTTTCACCTGACGATGCCACGAAGCCCCGGACACGATAATGTCCGGGGCTTCGCGTCATTCATGCAAAGGTTGTTACGGCAAGCGGTTCGTGCAGCCCTTGTAGTTCGGGTTGTTGCGCTCGTCGGTGCTGACCTGGAAATTCACATCGGTTCCGTACGCGCCGCCTTTGTAGTGGACGCCCTGCGGGAAGGTATTGGCTTCCGTGCGCCCATACTGGCGAATGAGACGCCGCATGTCGCCAAGGCGCTGGCCGCGGCTGAACGTCCAGAACGCCTTCTCGCGGAAGTGGAGCAGCACACGTCCCACCTCCGTGCCCGGGTCGGTCAACGCCGGCATCACGGCCGGTTGGATCTCGCCCAGTTTTGGCGGCGCAGCGCGCAATGCGTTGTGAATGGCCAACCATTGTGTGGGATTGTTGGCCTTGAGCGCCGCCTCGGCTTCGATCATGCGTGCGTCCACGCCGTTGGCGACATCCAGTGCGGTGAGCTGGCCCCACGTGGTCGTGGTACGCGTATACGTCAATCCATCCTGTCCGTTGATCGCGCCTGATGTCGGCGTGACAACCGGCAAGCGTGGATCACGCGCCGAGGCGAAGGGAATGGCGTTGGCTACCGGAATGTCACGCCGATTGCCTTCCACGCTGTCGCCCACGCTGTAGCGCCGCGAGCTCAATCCCTGCCCCCACACCGTGTTCGTGGTGGTGGTCAACGAGAACGTATGCTGATACGCAAAGGCCGTTGGGAGTCCGGCCACCAGCGATCCAGCCGTCGTAAAGTCAGCCAACGCCAGCGCCACGCGAGCACGGACCACTCGCGACGCACGGTTCATGAGCACACTCGGCGCATCGCTGCCGTTGGCGAAACCCAGCGCTGAGTCGAGTGACGCCGCTGCCAACGTGAAGATTTCCTGGTTGGACTTTGGCGACCCGTTGTCCGGCGGGATGACGTTCGTGACACCCATCGGAATACCGTTGCAGAAGTCCAACGCCAACTGCATCTCGGCGTATCCGCGCGCCAGATACATCTCGGCGAGCAGGGCGCGGGAGTTCGGGCTGAACGTCCGTAACGCCGCGATGGCTTCGTTCGCGCGGGTTCGTGTGCGATACAGATTGCGCAACATGCCGGAGACGGATCCGTTAAACTCCTGCACCCGTCGCTGGTCGGCCTCGTCGTTCTGAATGAATGTGGAACTGGTGGACCATTCGTCGGCGAGAAGGCCGCCAAACAGCCAGATGCTTTCACCACCGCCCGTCGTCGTGCGGAAGGTGCCGATCGCACCATTGGCGAGCGCGACGGCTCCTTCGGCCGTATTGACGTCGCTGGCGTTGATGATGTCGGGATCGGTAACGGCCAACAGGCTGTCCCTGGCCGAACTGCATGCGGTGATGGAGAGGGCAACGGCCGCCGCAGCGCCAATGCAACGACGCGTTGAGAGCCGGCCCGTGAAGATCGTCTTGGTCATGGGTCGGGAGTCCTAGAAGCCGAGGTTGAGACGGACAATGAAAAAGCTTGGCGGACCGACGGTCTGGAACTCGCTGGGTGCGTCGGTGCCGCTGGTCGTATTGAAGCCCGACTCCGGGTCGGTGCCGCGATACTTGGTCCACAGCTTGAGATTACGCGCCGTGACCACCAGCGACATCGAACGCGCGCGCGCCAGCTTCGAGGCCAGCTCTGGTGCGAACGTGTATTGCAGCGAGGCCTCACGGAGGCGAACGAACGCGCCGCTCTGCAGGTAGCCGTCGAGCGTGCGAGCCGGATGCTCGTTGGCCGCGATGTTCGTGGCCTGATCGATCAGATCGGCTCGAGTATTCATGCGTCCGCTGCAATTCGGTCGTGTGCACCGAATCCGCTCGGTGTTGTTGTACCACAACCCGCCGCTGCGCCAATCCCACATGGATGTGATGCGCAGCTTGCGATTGAGCAGGTCCCATCCGTTCGACAGGGTGGTCATGTAACGAGGGGTGGCATAGCCGCGGAAAATGGCCGAGTCGCCAACGAACACTTCGTTCTTCGACGCGTCAGCAAAGTAGGTCAGCAAGCCGTCGCCATTCTTGTCCTGCCACCCGGTAATCGGTTGCGCCCAATACCCGGAGACCGGATAGCCAGGCACGGTACGACTGGGAATGCCGATTTGCGGCGGTGTGCTGCCGAGTGACACGACCTTGTTGTCGTTGGCGGAGGTCGCGATGTTCACGTCCCAGCCAAACGCCGACCGGTTCACCAACTGCGCGGTGACACTCAGCTCGAGTCCGGCGTTTTTGACGGCGCCGAGATTGCGGAGTTGCGACGCGACCAATCCGTACGACGGCGGCAGGATGGAGCTGATGAGCGCGTCCTGCGTGATCTTGCTGTAATACGTGACGTCGAGATTGAGGCGTTGCGCAAAGAGCCCTGCTTCGAAACCCATCTCATGCTCGCCGGAGCGCTCGGGCTTGAGGTCGGGGTTGCCAAGCGCCGCCTGCGTCACCGTAGGTTGATCGCTGTTCTGGATGCTGGTGGTGCTGGCACCATAGAAGAGTTGCGCGTCGTTGGGACCCGGCTGCACGCCGGACTGCCCGTAGGCGTAGCGCAGTCGCATGGAGTTCACGAACGACGGCGCCTTCCACCAGGACTCCTGCGAGATCAGATACGACGCGGAGGCCTTCGGGTACACGATGCTCTGAAAGTTCGTGCCGAAGGCAGAGTTCTGGTCGCTGCGCACGGCCGCTGTGAGGAACAGGCGATCGTTCCAGGCCACCGCCTGCTCGATGAAGACGCCAAACGTTTTCTGCAACGTGGTTGCTTCGGACACAGACGGCTGTGTTCCCGAGCCCACGTTCTGCGAGCCTGGTGCCAATTGCGCGGAACCGGTGGCGGCGCTGGCCAACTGGAAGTCTATGTACTGCGCGCCGACGGTGGTCTTGTGACTCAGCCCGAAATAGTTGTACTGCGCCGACGAACCCACGTCGACCGTCGTGTTGCGAATGTTCACCCGATTGATGCCGCGCGAGCCGAGCCGCGTGATGGCGGTCAGCGGTGGTCCCTCGCCGCGGTACAGGAGATTCTGGTCATCGCGGCCGGTCCAGTCATTACCAATTGTTGCCCGATTGGCGAGCCAGCTGAACGGACGCCAGTTCGCCTGCGCCGACCAGATGAAGCGATTGATATCTTGCCCCGTCCGCTCTTGCCAGGTGTAACCCGGGCTCCAGGCGCGATAGCCGTTGAGGGGCGACGTCTGCCCACTGACAGTACCGTTGCTGCGCGTGCCCGGCCCGCCGAACACCTGCGAACCCAGTCCGGCCGTGGCATTCGATTCCAGTGAATAGCGTTGACCCAGTCCGATGAAGTTGGTGGACAGTGCGAGGTCCAACTTCGGCGAGATGGTGGTATTGAGATTCACGCGTAGCGACTTGCGTTGCATCTGATTGGGACGGGACGTCCAAGCACGCAACGGGATGCCTGCGGAGTCGAAACGCTGACGTTCGAACTGCGGCAGCGACAGCACACCAATTTCGGTTTCGTTTTCCGCCGACACGAAGTAGCGCACCACTTCGCTGCCGCCCGATACCTGCACACCATACTGCTGACGATTGCCGGTGGCCAATGGCGTAAGGTCTTTCTCGTCGAAGATATTGAGCGCGCTGGTGGAGTCCCCGGTGCACTCACCCGTACCGATGCGCTGCAGATTGCAGAAGCCGCGCGTGGACACGGTTTCGCCGGGACGTTTGCCCCATGTCGTGAAGGCGGTTGGATAAAAATTGCGATCGGTCACCGCACCACCTTCGGTGTACACGGTCCAGCGCGCCCCGCCGGCACGCCCCTTCTTGGTGGTCACGAGAATCACGCCGTTCGCCGCGTCGGTGCCATACAGCGTGGCGGCCGAAGGGCCCTTGACGATTTCAATGTTTTCGATCTCCTCGGGATTCAAGTCGCCCACGCGACTGGGGTTGTTGCCCCCGGTGTTATTGCCGGCGCCATTGCCGGTGGCCGTCGCGAAGCTCGCGTTGTTGCTGGTCATGCGAATGCCGTCGATGATCCAGATCGGCTCGTTGGACAAGCTCACCGAGTTCATGCCGCGAATACGGATTCGCGCACCGGTACCGGTCTGCGTGCCACTGGTTACGGTCACGCCGGGCGCGCGCGAGTTCAACAGATCGTTGAGGTTGCCCACCGGCGCCGCTTCGAGCACTTTCGCCACGTCGATATTGGTGGTCGCGTTGCCGATTTCCACGCGCCGCTGTTCGCCGGTCGCCGTCGTGACGACGGCCGTCAGGTTCACCGCAGCAACCGCCAGCGACACCTCAAGCGTCGCCGTCTGGCCGGCCACGATCGTCACCTTGCGCGTCTGCTCCCCATAGCCAACGCGCAATACGCGGGCCGTGAACTCGCCAACGGGAAGCGACCGAAGCGTGAGGCGACCGTCGAAGGCGGTAGTCCCCCCGATGGTGGTGCCCACCAGGAACACCCGTGCGGCTTCGACCGGTTTCTGGCTGACCGCATCGATCACGCGAACCGTCAACGAGCCGCCGGAGGCCTGCTGGGCGCTGGCGTCATGCGCCGGAGTCAGGAGTGCACCTGCGAGCGATCCCACAAGCGCCAGCAGCGGGCGCCAAAAACGGAACATGAGCGTGTCTCCTCAAGGGGGAGTGATCAAACTGGCTACGGGTGACGGCGGGAGCACATAACCTATCACACTTTCCGGCAATACCAGCCTGCGATCCTGCTCCGCGCGTCGCGTCAGCCCCGATGCGTTGATGGCCGATCTTCGGCCTCGCTGATCGGTGCGATCGCCGTGAGGTTAAGATAGGTCACGTACTCGCGCTCGTTCACGAGACATTTCAGAGGACACCCCGATGGGCATCGGCACCGGAATGCGTGGCAAGGATTTGCAGAAGTTCCTGATGGTCGCCCGTGACATGAACGTGACCATCCTCGTACGGCATACGAATGAAGACTCGTTGAAGTACGTGCAGGTCCCCGGGTTTTATCCGAAGCCGGCGGTCGTCAAAGCCAAGACGGCCGATATGAATCCGCCCGCCGACACGCGACTCGTCAATGGCCGGCGGCAGATCATGGTGTATGAGGTTTCCGGTCTGGTCGTGCACCCGGGATTTCAGCCGCACTGCTACAAAGGGGCCAAGGTCTCCAAGGCCGTCGATTGTTGGGTTCACACCATGGAGACGCTCTCGCCGAGCCTGATGAACACGCAGGTAGATCTCGGCAAGCCTGAAACCTGGAGCATCTGGGGCGTCGAGCGAAATGGTGCGTTGGCGCCGCGCTGGCAATGGCGCGTGGACATCGATCCGCTGTCAAAGTATTTCGGCTGCCTGCAGCTCAAGAACGAATCCATCGACTGGAGCTATGTGCACGGCGACTACGATCTAAAAGACGTGATCGTGCGCGGAAAGGAGAGCGACAATCGCCGCAATGAGGGGAAACTGGACGGCGTCAAGAATTTCACGCCCGTGCTGCACGAGATGGAATTCGAAAAGGTGCAGAAGGCGCTGAATGAAAAGATGGGAGTGGAGATGGTGCAGCACGGCGCGGAGGCGCAGTTCGCGTGGCACGGCGATGAGCCGATCACCGTGGCCTCACCAAACTGGTCGCACCTGCTGCTCTATGACGCGGTGACGGTTCAGGGTTGGTACAACGATCTGAACCGAAACGTGCTGGCGAAGGTTGGGATCGACTACCAGAAAGATCGCTCGCGCATGTTCCAGTTCGGCCCCAACGGAATCTTTGCGCCGGGCGCGATCCCGTCGGGCAGCTGGGGCTGAGCCGTCTATTCCCTCGCGTCGAGCACCACCTCCCGCGCCAGGCACTTCGTGGCGCCTACAGCGGTTTCCTCGTCAGCGGCTATCCCGAAGTGCTTGACCGCGCCCGCCACCGGACGGCATCTTCCTCTGTTCTCGACCGGTGGTGGTCTGGGTGCGCCCAATTGTGGTGGGCGGCGGGCATCGTCGGCCGACAGGTTTGCACATTCCAGTCTCGCGTCGTAGTCGCTCCCACCCGCAACAATGGCCGATATCCCGGTAATCAGCCTCCCTACCTCTCCCGGTTGGAGTCGCTGGATCGAGCGTTTGCGAGCGGCGACCGCCGGACGGTTCACGATTGTTCGTGAGCTGGGACGGGGTGGCTTCGCTGCGGTGTTCCTTGCCCAGCAGCAGCAACCCAACCGGCGGGTGGCGATTAAGCTGCTGCTCCCCGCTCACCTCGACTCCGTCTGGGCGCTCGACCATTTTCGCGGTGAATCGCAAAAGATTTCGGAATGGCGCCATCAGTCGGTCGTGACGATTTACGAGGTGCACGAAGTAGAGGATCTGTTCTTCTTCGTGATGAGTTACGTCGAAGGCGGCTCGCTGCATGATCTGATCGCAAAGCTCGGACCGCTGTCGGTACCCGTTACGCGGTCGGTTCTCGCGCAGGTGGGCGGCGCGCTGCAGTATGCGCATCGGCAAGGGGTCACCCATCGCGACATCAAGCCGCACAACGTGCTGATTGACGTGGAGGGCGGCGCGGTCGTGACCGACTTCGGCATTGCCAAGCAGTCCGGTGGAACGAGTCACACGGTGACTGGCATGATCTTCGGGACGGCGCCGTACATGGCGCCCGAACAGTGCGAAACCGGCACAACGAGCATCTTGTCCGACCAGTACGCCTTGGGCATCGTGGCGTACGAAATGATGACCGGTACACCGCCCTTCACCGGTCCCGCCACGTCTGTCCTCATGGCACACCTGCAGAAGCAGGCGCCGCTGCTGGGCACGCTGCGACCGGATTGCCCGCCGGAATTGGAAGCGGCGGTGGCGCGCATGTTGTCCAAGAATCCAGCGGACCGCTTTGCCAGTGTTGCCGAAGCCATGCAAGCGGCCGGTGTGATGGAGTTGCCGGAGTATAGTCCGGAGCGGCGGCAGTTTGCTCAGGCGGCGCGCGATATCGCGGCACGGGCCGAAGCGCATGTTATCGATATCGTTTCGATCCCGCCGACGCTCGAGGTCGGCGATCGCATTCCGCTTCACGCGTCGGCCAGGACTACCGCCGGCGAACCGGTGGCCGATAGCGAGATCGTGTGGTCGTCCGACAATGCCGAGGTGGCTTCGCTGGACAGCAGCAACGGCGAGCTGACGGCGCTCACGCCCGGCTTCACGACGCTCTTCGTGCGCAGCGGCGGCGGCGAACAGCAGGTCCGTGTTGACGTCAAGCCACCGCAAGCCGCAAGGATTGCGGTCTCGGGCCCACGCACACCACTCCACGTCGGCGAAACGTCGCAGCTTGCGGCGACGGCGCTCAGCAAACACGGGCTTCCGGTATCGGGGCCCACCGTCTGGATCTCCGAAAACCCGAAGCTGGTGGTGATCACGTCCGATGGCGTCTTGCAGGCGCTTGCGGTGGGCCGCACTCGCATTTTTGCGCAAGTGGATCAGGTGAGCAGTGAATTCTGGATCGACGTCGCACCCGCTGCGGTGGCGGAGTTGCGAATTGTCGGTGCGCCAGGCAGGCTGACGATGGGCGATCGTCGCCAGCTCTCGGCGGTAGTGCTCGATAGCGCCGACCATGTACTCACTGATCGCGTTGTGCAGTGGACGTCGAGTGATCGAAACCTGGCTACCGTCTCGCCCACCGGTGTCGTGACGGCCAGCAGTGCGGGCGTCGTCACGATTTCGGCGTCGTGCGAAGTGCATTCGGCGTCGATTCGATTCACCGTCGAGGAGCTGCAGGCGGTGATGGTCGAAATCGCCAACGCGCCCGGCACACTGCGAGTCGGTGAGAGTGTGCGCGTGCGCGCGGTTGCCCGCGATGCGCAAAAGAACGCCATCGATCGTCCGATCGCGTGGATCACTGACGACCCGGAGGTGGCCCGTGTGTCGGCCGACGGAACGCTGAGCGCCATAGCGCCGGGAACCGTGGTCGTCGCCGCGTCGATGGATGGCGTAACACGGGCCGTGGTTGTCGAAGTAACCGCTCGGTCGGTGATTGCGATGGCCCCGCCTCCGAGCCCGCCACTCGCTGCGACGGCGGTGTTCGGACCCGCCGCGTCGGTCGCTCCCAGTCCGCCCGTGATAACCCCGCCGGTTATACCGCCGGTTATACCGCCGGGAGCTGCGGTCGTGGCGCCACCAGCGAGGGCGACAGTTGAGCGACCCGTATCCCGGTCAGTCGACACTGTGGCGGCGCCGCCGCTCGAGAGGGCGAGCGCCGTAGCGGCGACACGTCCCGAGCCGCCGCCGGCCCGCCGCGACGTGACCGTCAAGCCGCCGCAACCAATACCGCCGCCAGCCGCGTCACCAACCACCGCGCCCAGTTCCGCATCGGTCCGTGGACTGCCAATGCGCTGGATCGGCATTGGTGCTGTCGCCGTGTTGGCGGTGGTGGCCGGGATGGTGATGAAGTCAGGCGGATCGCCCGCAGCAGGAGGAGGGCCAGGGCCTGATACACTGAGTT
>JANLVM010000459.1:0-3584 GCA_031364015.1 Gemmatimonadaceae bacterium | reverse complement strand
GCCGATTTTCCTGCGCTCGTCGCAGTGGCGGAATCGGAGTCGGTCAATCTGGTGATTGTTGGCCCGGAAGCGCCGTTGGCGGCGGGCTTGGTCGATCTTATGCGCTTGAAGGGGATTGCGGTGTTCGGTCCCACCATGGCGGCCGCTCGCGTTGAGACATCGAAGGCCGCGACGAAGGCCCTGATGTTGGCGGCGGGCATCCCGACCGCGCACGCCGAAACGCATCGAATCGCTTCGCTCGCGAAGGAGGCGGTGAAGGCGCGTTTCGGCGCACCCGTCGTGATCAAAGCGTCGGGTCTTGCCGCAGGGAAAGGCGTCATCGTATGCCACACCATTCCCGAGGCGTACGCGGCCATCGATCGCATTTTGGACGACAAAGCGTTTGGTGACGCCGGGAACGAATGTCTCGTGGAAACGTTTATGACGGGCGAAGAATTGTCGCTGTTCGCGATTACCGACGGGACCGATGTGATGCCGATGCTGGGCGCGCAGGACCATAAGCGACTGCTGGATGGCGACGACGGACCAAACACCGGGGGAATGGGTGCGTATACACCCGTGTCGCTGTCCACTCCGGCGCTCATTGATGACGTGACGGATCGTATTTTTCACCCGACGCTGCACGCGCTGCGCAAACGCGGCACGCCGTTCACCGGACTGCTGTACGCGGGACTCATGCTCACGCCAGAAGGCCCGCAAGTCGTGGAGTTCAACTGCCGCTTCGGCGATCCGGAAACGCAAGCGATACTCCCCATGCTCACCAGCAGCTTGCTCGAACCCATGATGGTGGTGGCGCGCGGCGGACGCATCAAGCATCAGAGCGCGTTCACGTGGCGCGAGGGCGCGTCGGTCACGACGGTCGTGGCCGCCAGTGGCTATCCCGACGCGCCTCGCACCGGTTCACCCATCGACCTGCCGGCATTCGGTGATGACGTGCGCGTTTTTCACGCCGGCACCATGCGTGATGATGACGGCGTACTCCGCACCAGTGGCGGCCGCGTCTTTGGCGTGACCGCAGTTGCGGCGACGTTTGCCGACGCCCAACACCGTTCGCGCGACGCCGCGTCACGTATTGGCTTTGATGGCGCCATGTATCGCCGCGATATCGGATGGCGCGAAGCTGATCGACTCCACGCGTCGCGTCGTGAGGCGGAAGAGGACGCACGCAACCTCGATGCGGCCCGCACCGCGTCGGATGCCGGAACTTCCTGAAACCGAGACGATCGCGCGAGATCTCGATGCGGAGATCCGGCAAGCGGTCGTCGACGGCGTGACGGTGCTGCGGAGTGATGTGCTTCGCGAGACGACGGCTCACGACTTGGCGCGTGCGCTGGACGGCGCCATCGTGTTACGGGTATGGCGACGCGCGAAACTGGTCGTCCTCGACTTCGAGACCCGTTCCGGACCACTGCATCTGGTGGTGCAACCTCGCTTCACGGGCGGGCTGCTCATCGCTCGTAACGCCAGTGCCTCTGAGCTTGGCGCATACGTGTGCCTCACCCTGTCGCTCGCGGACGGCCGGCAGCTGCACTATCGCGACGTGCGGCGTCTCGGCACGGTTGCACCCATGTCGCCCGCGCGCTTCGCCGAGTACGTCGGCGCCCTGGGCATTGAGCCACTTGACCCAGCGCTCGGCGATGCCGAGTTTTCGGGACTTCTTCGGGGGTCAAGGCAGTCGGTGAAAGTGGTCCTGATGGATCAGCGCCGATTGGCCGGGGTCGGCAACATTTACGCTAACGAGGCGCTGTGGCGGTCCGGGATCGATCCTTCGCGCGCGGCGTGCACGGTGAGCGCGACCGAGGCGGCGGCACTGCGGCGGGCGCTGTGCGACGTACTGTTGGCGTCGATCGCCGCGCGCGGAACGAGTTTTCGCGACTACCGGGACGCGCGGGGTGAGCGAGGACGTTTCGTCGAACAGTTGGCCGCGTACGGTCGAGCCGGTGCCCCGTGTTACCGGTGCGGGCGTCGTCTCGTGGGTACGCATGCAGTCGACGGACGCAGCACCGTTTTTTGCCCAACCTGTCAGTACTAGTACCACCGCGGTCAAAGCGCGCCGCCCGAAGGCGCGTCGAATCACGGCGACGGACGCGGGGCAACTCGACCTCGCCGTTGGCTCGTCCGGCGGCGATGTCGACCGACTTCGCGACCATGTCCGCGCGGGCGCTCGCAATGTGTCTGGCGTGTACCTCATGCGCGGCGCGCATGGCGATGTGCTGTACGTCGGCAAGAGCACCCAACTCCGCACACGGTTGCTGTCGTACTTTCGACTTCCGTGGCCGGAGCATCGCCACGCGCGCATGCTGCGTGAAACCGCCAGTCTCGAGTGGGAGGAAACACCAAGCGAGTTTGCCGCGTTGCTGCGCGAAGTACGACTCATTCGTGCCCATTTGCCGCGCTACAATACCAAATCAGCACGGCCGTTGCAGCGCTGGTGGGTGATCACCAGCAGTCATGGGCCTGCACCGCGACTGCGAGTGCAGCGCGCCAGCGCGGCCATGCGCGACCGGACGTCAAACCGCGGTGGTATCATCGGACCGTTTTCGAGTCGTGCGCCACTGGTGGAGGCCCTGCGGGTGCTCAACGACGCGTTGGGACTTCGCGATTGCCCCGATCGGGTGCGTATGCTGCTGCGTGACGCCGGTGATCTGTTTGACGAGGTCGCGTATCCGCAGTTAGCGCGTACCCCCGGCTGTCATCGATACGAAACTCGGCGATGCCTTGGGCCATGCGTTGGGGCCTGTAGCGCCACCGAATACCGCGCACAACTGACGCGCGCACAGGCCGTGCTTGAGGGACGTGACGATGCACCGCAACAAGCGTTGCAGCGCGAAATGGCCATCGCCAGCGCGGCGATGTCCTACGAGCGAGCGGGATGGTTACGCGATCGACTCGCCGCTCTCCACGAACTCGACGCGCAGCTGGCACGCGTACGCGAGGCGGTCGCGCGACCAAGTGGCCTGTACGCCGTTCCCGGACGAGATGGAGACGATCGTGTGTACCTCATTCGTCATGGGCGAGTCATCGACGAGGCGCGCTGCACCGATCTCGCGGCCATCAGTGTACTTGAACGACGGGCCGGACAGCAGGACACCATGGCCAGCGGAATCGCGCCGGATCATCTGGACGAGGTCATGATGATCGGCCATTGGTTTCGAACGCAGCGTTCGGTGACGGAGGGGGTGCGGGGCAGCGTGGTCGACGCACTGCAGACGCTCACCGCCGGCCTTGCTGGAGGCATGCTGGAGGTCGAGAACACGCGTGAGCCTCGGTAGGCCCGGATTGCGCGTGGTGAGCATGACGACAACTCTAGCGCTCACTGGCCGCCCGACCCGAGACCGCCGCTGGATTACCGGCAGGCATTCGCCTGACGGATCCTATCGCTCATCGCGCGTGATCCAGATCTAACAAGGGTGGAAGAAGAAGGCAGGAGGTGAACGTCATCCGGGCAGCAGGAGGGAGGAACAGCGCCAGGATGGAGGGTGCAGGGGTGGCATGTCACCTCTCGCGACTCCGACCTGGGTCGATTCTTCCCTCCTGCTACCCGGATGACGTTCAGCTCCTGTCTCCAACAGACGGCCCCGTGG
>JANLVM010000870.1:0-3282 GCA_031364015.1 Gemmatimonadaceae bacterium | reverse complement strand
GGTCGCGAACTGGAGCGACAGCTCATGCCAGTGCTTGCTGGCGCGCCGTTCGGCGCGCATTTGGTTCGCGCCGGTTCGCTGTTCTGGATATCCCTGCAGGATGCACCGCCGCCGCGCGCTGCGGAGCAGATCGACGACGCGGTCGTCGTCGCACGCTACCGACCGATCTTCCATGGCCTGCTCGACCGCGGCATCGCGCTCCCACCGTCCGCGTATGAATCGGGGTTCCTCTCCCTCGCCCACACACCCGCGCACATCGCACGACTGTGCGACGCGCTTGGGGACGTGTTCGCCTCCATGGCACCAACCCCGTGAGCGAGACGCGGTCGCGTCGCGCGGCTCGCGCGCTCCAGATCGGGTTCCTGATGCTGCTCACCATCTGCGTCGCGCAACTCGCGTACTGGATGGTCGACGAGTATCGCTTCACCTCGACGATTCGCGCGCAGAAACAGTCCGCGTATGTCAGCAGCGCTCGATGGGCGGCGGACCTGACGCGCGCGGGAATTGCGTGGTCGCAGATCGTGTCGATGCATCCGGAAATTGAGCGCGCGCCCGACGGCGCGATCCGCGTGTCGCTCCATGCCCTCGCACAGCTCGATGACGATCGCTTTCATCGCATGAACCGTTATGCCTGGGAAGGCGCCTTCTTCCTGAGCGTCCTCCTTGGCGCCATGGCGGTGGTCTACACGGCGATACGGGCGGAGACGACGCTGCGGCGGCAGCAGTCGCTGTTTCTCGCGGCGGCGTCGCACGAGTTACGGAGCCCGTTGGCCAGCCTGCGCCTCTCGGCCGACACGCTCGCGCTGCGCGATCCGCCGCCGAAACACCGGGCCGAACTGGTGCAGCGCGTACTCGCTGACCTGGGGCGGCTCGACGGCACCATCTCGAACATCCTCGACGCCTCGCGCCTCGCGGGCAACGGCGTGCATCTGGCGCGTGAGCCCGTGGTGCTGACGCAGGCAGTCGGTGCCGTCGTCGAGGAACTGCAGATGATGGCTTCCGAGGCCGACGTCCGCATCGACGTGGACGTCCCCGCGACGCTCACCCTCGTCGCGGATCGCGAGGGCGTGCATACCGTCCTCCGCAACCTCGTGCACAACGCGATCAAGGCGTCGCGTGACACGACGCCGGGCGGGGCCGTCTCGGTCGTGGGAACCCTGGAGGACCGATTTGTGCGACTCGAGGTGCACGATCACGGAATGGGGTTCAACACGACCGAGTCCGGTCACCTGTTCGAGAAGTTCTATCGCATCGAAAGCACGGGGCAGGAGCGATTGCCGGGGACGGGGCTCGGACTCTACCTCGTCCGACGGTGCATGGAGCTCGAAGGCGGCTCGGCCCACGCGTCGAGCGACGGACGGGGACGCGGAGCGTGCTTTACCGTACGGTGGCCGAAGCCGCAACGGGAGGCGTAAGACATGTCGTCACGCATCCTGTTGGTGGAGGACGAACCGAACCTCGCGCGCGGCATCCGCGAGAACCTCGAAGCCGAGGGGTACGTCGTGCACGTCGCCGCCGACGGTCTGCAGGCGTTGGCGAAGGTACAGACCGGCGAGTTCAGTCTCGTCATCCTCGACGTGATGCTGCCGGGAATGGACGGCTTCACAGTGTGCGCGCGCATGCGCGCCGAAGGACATGACACGCCGGTGCTCTTTCTTTCGGCCCGTGCGGGCGGGCAGGATCGCATTCAGGGCCTCGAGGCCGGCGGCGACGACTACCTCGCGAAGCCGTTTCACCTCCGCGAACTCCTGCTGCGCGTGGTCGCCATCCTTCGCCGGCGCGCGCGATATGACGAGATGACCGCGCGCGAACCCATCCTGCGGTTCGGCGGCAACGAGTTCGATTTCCGCACCTTGCGCGGTCGCTCGGCAGACGGTGTCGAGCAGATGCTGACGCAGAAGGAGGCGATGATCCTCAAGGTGCTCGCCAAACGGGAAGGGAACGTGATATGGCGCGACGACATCCTCGAGGAAGTGTGGGGAGACGAGGTGCTGCCGTCGTCCCGCACCATCGACAACTTCGTCGTCGGCCTCCGCAAGCGGTTCGAAGCCAATCCCGATGTTCCGCAGTTCATCCACACCGTGCGCGGCGTGGGCTACCGTTTCACCACCAACCCTGAGCCAGCATCGTGACCACACCTGATAGCGGACGTCGTCTGTTCCTCGATACCATTGCCGGCAAGGCGACGCCGAGGCGTCCGCTGTGGATCATGCGGCAGGCCGGTCGGTACTTGCCGGAGTACCGCGCCCTTCGCGAGCGACACTCGTTCGAGGAACTCTCGGGCAACGCGACGCTCGCGGCGGAAGTGACGTTGCAGCCACTGGCGCGTTTCCCGCTCGACGCCGCGATCATCTTCGCCGACCTGATGAGTCCCGTCGGCGCGCTGGGGATCGACGTGAGTTTCGCTCCGGGCCCCGTGCTGTCGCATCCCGTTCGGACGGCCGCCGATGTGGCGGCACTGCGAACGCCGACACGCGACGAGATCGCACCGCCGGTGATGAGCGCGCTCCGCACCGTCAAGCGCGCGATTGGCGACAAGCAGGCGCTGCTCGGGTTCGCGGGCGCGCCGTGGTCGCTCGCCGCGTACGTCGTGCAGGGCCGCGGCGTCCCTGGCTTTCCGGCATTGCGCGCGATGGCGCACGCCGATCCCGGCCTGCTTGACGCTCTGCTGACGCGCCTGACCGATCTCGTGATCGACTACGTGCACGCGCAAGTGGACGCCGGTGCGGACGCCGTACAGTTCTTCGACACCTGGGCCGGCGTCCTGTCAGTCGACTCCTGGACGCGTCTCGTACGGCCGCACCTTGTGCGTCTCCTCGACGCCACGAGCGCCTTGGGCCGGCCGCGCATTCTCTTTCTGCAGGACGCGCCGCACCTCGTGCCGCACTACGCGCAACTGCCCAGCGAAGCGCTGGCCGTGGACTGGCGCGAGGACCTGGCCGCGCTGCGCGCCAGCGTCGGGAACAGCAAGGCACTGCAAGGCAACATCGATCCCGCCGTGCTCGTTGCCGGACCGGCGGCCACACGGGACGCCGCGCAGCATCTGCTGAGCCGCGTGCCCGCGCGCGGACACATCGTGAATCTCGGCCATGGCATCACACCCGATGCCCCCATCGACAGTGTGCACGCGTTGATCGACGTGGTGCACGCGGAGTGCGTCACATGACCATGCCAGGGATCAACGGTTCGTCCGCGCCGCGTTCATCCGAGCGCCCCGTCGAACGCGCGGTCACCGCAAACCTGCTGTCACGGTACGACCGGCCGGGCCCACGCTACACGAGC
>JANLVM010000447.1:0-2142 GCA_031364015.1 Gemmatimonadaceae bacterium | reverse complement strand
ACGCCCGTCGGTCTTCCGGTCCGAAGTCCGGAACGTACCTGGTTACTGCGCCCGCGTCACGAATCTCGTGGTAAATGCCGGTTGGACCCATGCGGCTGCACCGCCGGAATCGGTCACTTTGGCCCGTACATACGTCTCGTTCCCCTTGAGCGTGTATCGTGGCGTGAGCGTGCGATCCGTTGCGAGTACTTTCCCATCCTGACCGATAAACTGGGTCGTGTACTTGAAGTCGCCCTTCTGAGCGATACGCACCTCCATGGTCGTGGCCGAGACGGTCACATCAGCGAGGCTTACGCCGCTGCTGGCGTAGAAGTGTCCCGCGTCGAGCGCGGTAACCAGCGCCCGCGCCTCGAGTGCGGGGCTGCGAACCGCCACCCATCCGCGTCCGGGATTGGCGCGCGCCGCCGTGAATTCGCCCTGGAAGTGGTGCGCGTCGTCTACCGCAATGCCAAACATTCGCTTGCCGCTGGAGAGCAGCCCATCCCACACCTCCTCCATCCCGGGCCAGTCGCCGCCGCCGAAATTATGCACGGTCGGATGACCGTTGAAAATCTCGATGAGGCGATCGCCCTTCATGCGAAAAAGCGTCGCCGAGTCAATGCTCCAGAGAAAGTTCGGGTGATTGATGTGCGGCACCGCTTGTTCAGCGCGGATCGCGTCAACGGTCTTTTGCACGGTCCCCAGCAAGGTCGAGTCTTTGACGGGCGGAATGACGCGCGTCACTGCCAGCGCGTTGATGTGCACGGCTGCTTTCTGAAAACTGGTCGTGACCTCTTCGCCTGCCACGAGGAGAAACGTCGAGTCCACCAGCGATGCCAGCGTCTTCGGATCGGTGAAGACGTTGTGGTCGGACAATACGAGAAACGCGTATCCGCGGCTCTTGTACCACCGCGCAACGTCGGCCGGCGGGGTGTCGCCGTCACTGTTGGTGGTGTGCGTATGCGTGTTGCCCTTAAACCAGCGCGCGCCGACTGGGACGACTGGAACCTCGAAGCGGGCGGGCTGTGCCAAAAGCGGAGCTGCGAGCAGCGGTAACGCGATGCAGAGCACAAGGGGAAGTCTGGGCATGCTGCAAACTATGGCGGTTTGACGAGTTGTCGGTAAGCTCTTGGTAACAGACTGTCGACCGTCGTCCGATTTCACCAACCGAGCTTGCCTGTGATCCGTCGCCTCGCGCTACTCCTTGCGTTTGCCGTCACAAATGCCACCGCCCAGTCCGCGCCGACCAAGTACGATCCCGCCACGTATGTCCAGCAGTCGCACGACATCCCCATGCGCGACGGCGTGACGTTGCATTTGGAGATCTTCGCGCCAGCCAACGCGACCGAGGCGCTGCCGTTTCTGCTGCAACGCACGCCGTACGGCGTGGGCGGGACACGCGGACGACTCGCGGGCAGTTACAAGGAACTCGCGCAGGACGGATATATCTTCGTCTTTCAGGATATCCGCGGGCGCTACAAGTCGAACGGGACATTCGTCATGCAGCGTCCGCCCCGCTTGTTCGATGGACCCAAAGACGCGGTCGACGAAAGCACCGATACTTACGACAGTATCGAGTGGCTGCTCAAGAACATGCCAAAAAACAACGGGCGAGTAGGTATGCTGGGTGTGTCGTACGACGGCTGGACCGCCGCGATGGCCATGCTGGATCCGCATCCCGCACTCAAGGCCGTAAGTCCGCAGGCCTCGCCGGCCGACATGTTCATTGGCGACGACTTTCATCACAATGGCGCGTTCCGCTTGAGCTACGGCTTCGAGTACGCGTTTCTCACCGAGGACAGTAAGGAAAACGGCAACTTCACATTCGACAAATACGACACGTACGACTGGTACCTGGCGCTTGGTCCGTTGTCGAACGTGCAATCGCGCTACCTCAAGGACAAGGTGTTGCCCACGTGGCGCGACTTCGTCGAGCATCCAAACTACGATGCGTTCTGGCAACGCCAGGCGATGAAACCGTACCTCAAGCGCGTCACCATGCCCACGTTGAACGTTGGAGGCTGGTGGGATCAGGAAGACTTCTACGGTCCAATCACCATTTATCGCACGCTCGAGACACACGACAATGCCAATCGGAATGTGCTGGTGGTAGGTCCGTGGTGGCACGGCGGATGGAGTCAGGGGCCCGGCCAGAAAATCGGT
>JANLVM010000815.1:0-4493 GCA_031364015.1 Gemmatimonadaceae bacterium | reverse complement strand
CGGCGGTGGTGTCCTGTGCGTTCACGGGCGCCGCAATCAGCAGCGCAGCGATGACGAAGCGTTTCATACAAGTCCTCAGGTCAGGGTGGGCACCTGCAATTGTATCAGCGCGAGGAGAGGTCGGCTAGCGCGAGGAGTTCTGCCGTCTCTTCTTCGACGCGAGGAGTTGCCGATCGACCGCTCGCGTCGACTGTTGGCGGACCAAGCGCATGCATCGTGCGCACCGACAAGTATCGCAGCGCCAACCAGGGGTTCTGCAATATTTCGCCCCACTCGGCAATGATTCGGTAACGCACGAGCGACCCGGGGGCGGCATACTTCGCGAGTCCTAAACCGGAGAATTCGATGGGCCTTCATCTCAACTTCGAGCTGCGCCTCCCCGCGTCCACCTCAAACGACTCGGCGGCGGCGACGCTGATCGCGCTCCGTGCCCATGCGCTCACCCTGAATTTTGCGGAGGTGTCGCCATTTCTGTCCGCATCCACAGCCGACTCAGCCGAGCGACGACAGCGGCTCGAGTCACTGCAGTTCTGGGCATCGATCGTGGCACAGCCCTACGAACACGACCTGCCGCCATTAAGCGGAGACGAAACCACGGCCCAAGGGTTTCTTGTCAACCCCGGCGAAGGCTGTGAAACGGCGTTTTTCGGCTTGGTTCGCCGTTGCGATGCGATAGGCGCGCACGCCGAGTGGTATTGGCACTGCAGTTGCAAAACTCAGTATGCGTCCGTCGTGAGCGATGCTCACCTCATCGCGTGCCACACGTCGCTCGTTCGGCTCCTCGACTACGCCATCCAACTTGGCATGGATGTCGTCGTCCGTGATGAAACACACTACTGGGAAACCCGCGACGAGTCGCGTCTGGTGGGTGAGGTGCACGCGATGAACCGTATCGTAGCGGGTTTCGCTGGTCGGCTGAGCGACGACGTCGGCCCCGAACACGATGTCCGCGCCTCCATATTCAGTCATCCCCGCTTTGAGCACCTGGAGATGGGTGAGGACGAATGAATCAGTAGAGCCGAGGTAGGCGCTACCCGTCGACGTGCCGAGACTCAGACCGGTCTCCGTCATGCGGCCACCGACAGCGGCGCGTACGCGAGGGCGCTGCCGAAGTCCGTGTCGCCGCGCGTGCGACGATTGGATTCCGCCCGCCATGCTGGTCGCCACGGGGCGACGGGCGCATATTAGTCGCAGCCCTCTCCGGAGAACGCGATGTATACTGCACAAATTCGCCCTCACGCGCGATCTCGCCTCCGTAGACCACTGTTGCAACCGCGCGATCGGGAGCACGCGTTAGCGCGGGTCGATGGACCGATGCCGCTGCCCGTTGGGGCGTTATGAGGGGGTCGATAGGGCGTATCACCTGCGTGCTCGGTCCCCTGTTGATCGGCATGATGACGAGCGGGTGCACCACGTCGCCAACCGCGACTGAACTCCCGGTTGGGACGGTTTCCGCGTCGATTGATGGCGTTGAATTCCTGGCTCGCCGAGTGGTGGTCGCAACCCATGTGCGTGGCGTGCTGGCCATCGCCGCGCAGGTTGACGATGGGCGAAGGATTCATCTAACAATGATCAGCCCACGGAGAGAAGCGGTGGTCGCCGTAGGCGCCGGGTGTGGTCGGTCGCTTCAACGTGTCATTCGCATATGCCGATTGACCGGTCAACGCATGGCCGCGTTTTCGTCCTGTCGCTTTTCGCGTTGCGACGCCCGCCCCGAATAGCCACGTCACCTTGCTACTGATAGGCCGCTTGCGCGGCAATGCCACTCCTGATGCGTGGACGGCCGTTTCGTGACACTGTTGGATTGCACACTAGGTGACGCGTGCTCGTGACGTGACGGTCGCTCAGCCGTAGCAGGCGCAAGGGACATCTGGCCGGCCTTCGCGCGGCATTGACGGGTGTGGCAATGCAAGGCAGTTTTTTGGAATTGATGTCATCGGTCATCACGCCGCTCCCTCTTTGGGAAAACGGTTTCACTTCCTGTGAGGAACTTCCAATGCGCATTTCCCCGCTCTGGGTTCGCACGTTCGGAGCGTTCGCGCTCTCGATCTCCACGGTGTCGAGCGCTCAGGGGCAGGCGTGGTACGCCACGCTGTCCGGGGCCGAAGAGAGTCCACCGGTAACTTCGATTGGATTCGGCTACGTCAACCTGGCGTTGGCTGGCAACCTGCTGACCATCAGCGCAACGTTTGGCGGCCTCACCGGTCTCACAACCGCCGCGCACATTCACTGTTGCACGACCTTGCCCTCCGATAACGTCGGCGTGGCGACGCAAACGCCTTCGTTTGTTGGGTTTCCGCTGGGCGTGACGAACGGAGTGTTCGTGAACACTTTCGACTTAACCTTGGCGAGTTCGTTCAGGGCTGGGTTCATTACGGCTAACGGGGGCACCGTTGCCACTGCTCATGCCGCGCTCCTCAACGGAATGAACAGCGGCAAATCATACTTCAATGTGCACACGTCTTTCGCCCCCGGCGGCGAAATCCGCGGAATCATCAACGTGGTTCCAGAACCCGGGACGTACGCCTTGATGGCCACCGGACTCCTGGCACTCGGCCTTGTGGCGAGGCGCCGGTGCTTATGAACTGGAACGACTTGAGCGCAAACGGGAAGTGAGTTCGACACGGGAATCGCACGAAAACGGGGGGCCTCCGACGAGACCCCCCGTTTTCTTTTTCGCGCCGGTTACTCGTATCGAAGCGCCACCGACGGTTCGATGTGCAGCGCTCGCATGACCGGTACCAGCATCGACGCGACGCCCACGACAACCATCGCACCGGCCACACCCAGCAATGTGGGCAAGTCCATCGTGCGCACCCCAAACAACAAGGCTTCGAGATACCGACCCAACGCCAGCCGGCGCAGTCCGACCGACTGCTCCATCGTCGCGATACGCATGAGGCTCCGGGGAGTTGCAGAAGTGGCCAAATGGTCCTATATTCCTGTCCACTTGGACAAGAGACGTCGTGACGACATCGTATCCGCGAATCGAACTGGTGGTGAAGTCCCTCGGAGGCCACAAGGTGCTCCGAGAGACGGTGAACACGGTGGCCGATCTAGACAAGGCCGTCCTTAAGGGGCTTCCCTATCGGAGCCTCCGACACTTCAGCGCGACCTACCCGGAGTCGCAGCGTTCGGCTGTTGAGGACCTCGTGGTGCCGCGCACCACGAGACGGCGGCGGGAACAATCAGGCCGTCTGTCTGCGGAAGAAAGCCAGCGTCTCGAGCGCGTGGCGCGCGTAACCGCACTTGCCGCGCAGGTGTTCGAGTCGAACGACACGGCGCGCCAGTTTCTAACGAACCCGCACGCGCTTCTCGATGGCGCCGAACCACTTGAGGTCGCACGGACGGACCTTGGCGCGCGTCGTGTCGAGTCGGTGCTGTGGGCGCTCGAATACAGCCTGCCAGTCTAACATTTGTCGTCGGTGCCTCGTCTCTATCGCATCGCGAAACAAAAGCACGCCGTGTACGACGGCAGCGGCGCGTTCATCGTGGGTGGCCGCTGGAGTTCACCGGGCCGAGTGGTGATCTACGCGACGGAGCACTTCGCCACGGCGCTGCTCGAGATCATTGTGCATGTCAACCGCGCCGCGTTACCAGGGCCGCACCATGCTATCGCCATCGACATCCCAGATGATGTCGCAGTCGAACATTTAGACCCGAAGCGTGTGCGTGGCTGGGAGATGGTCGGGTCTCCAGTGGCCCGTGCGTTTGGCGACCGGTGGCTTAGCGAGCAGCGTACGGCGGTGTTGTATGTGCCGTCGGTACCGGGCCGGCCCGTGGAGTGGAACGCGCTCATCAATCCGGCACATCCGTCCGCGCGGCGCCTCCAGCCGAACGCGCCGTTTCCGGTGACGTGGGATGGGCGGCTATTGGCGGCATGGATTCCGTTGTAGGGTGGCGTTCAGGCCCGGCGCATCCTAACGTATCCCGATCCACCCGGGGGGGACCGGTTTGACCGACCAGCTTGAGCACCTCAGGTCTGCACTGGCCGACCGTTACACGGTCGAGCGCGAGTTGGGCTACGGTGGCATGGCGACAGTCTACCTGGCGCAGGACCAGAAGCATCGGCGCCATGTGGCCATCAAGCTGTTGCGCCCGGAGCTGGCCGCGATGCTGGGCGCCGAGCGTTTCCTGCGCGAAATCGAGATCGCCGCCACGCTCAGCCATCCGCACATCCTTCCCCTCTACGACTCCGGACAGGCTGATGGGTTGCTGTACTATGTGATGCCATTCATCGAGGGCGAGTCGCTGCGAGGTCGGCTCACTCGAGAGAAGCAACTCCCCATAGGCGTGGCGGTCAAACTGGCGCAGCAGCTTGCCGCGGCGCTCGACTATGCGCACCGGCGGGAGATCGTACATCGCGACATCAAGCCGGAAAACATCCTATTGCAAGATGGGCATGCGCTCATTGCCGACTTTGGCATCGCACTCGCCGTACGCGCCGCCGGCGGCGAACGTCTGACGCAAACAGGTATCTCGCTCGGCACGCC
>JANLVM010000769.1:0-2728 GCA_031364015.1 Gemmatimonadaceae bacterium | reverse complement strand
AACTCATTGCCTTCCATTTGGGGGCGCGCGGCCGTGGGGGTGACCGACCTGGTGGCTAACTCGCCGGTGAACCCGAGCTGCACGTGGCGTATGTGACGACGCGCGTCGTCGACCGGTGTGATCACGAGATCCTGCACGTATGTCGAGGGCATCGTCAGCGTATCGGCCTGGCTGTAGCCGGGGATCTGATTGCTGAACTGCGTGCCAAAAACGAGTCGGCGACGCAGGTCGTCGGCGCGAACGTACAGCACCGGGAACGTGAGCGGTTGACCATTGGCATCAAGCACTTTTCCGAAGCCGTCGTACACCGATACATCACGCAGTGGCCGCCAGTTCTTCGCCGCGTTGCGGTCGACCAGCGCCAGAATCGCCTTATTCGTTCGCGTGACGTACAGCACCTCAGCCTTGAGTCGCGAGGTGATGGCTTTCTCGAGGCCCACGGTGACCTGATCCATATACGGCTGGCGATAGTTCTCGAAACCGCTGGCCTCATTGAAAATGGAATTACCGGGACGACAGTTAGCGAGCGTCGCCAGCTCGGCGCTGGTGTAGGTGCGCGTCGGATCCGGTCGGGCGGCGTTGCCCGGTTTCCAGTCGCAAAAACCGACTTGTGTGAACGCATTGGCGCCGGGTGCGCGGTCGAAAAACAGTGCGAACAAATTCTGGTGGTACCGACCCCAATGGGCCTTCGCGACCAGGGTGCCTTGACCGGTGACATCAACGGTCGCGCCAACACGCGGATCGAAACCCGTGGCCTTGACGGCCGTGAACGATTCCGTACCGCGCGAGCCGCCGCCATGTCCTGGTGTGATCGATCCGGTCCACGCTCCCGCGCGAATGCCCGCGTTGAGTGTGATCCGATCGGACACGCGAATGTAGTCCTGCAGGTACAACGCGGCGTTCGTAGACCGGGCATCGAGGTCAATACTGCCACCGGTATCGGCGGTGGCGTAAATCCCACCACCCACACTGGGAATGGGTCCCCACGTTTGTGAGTCAAGCGCGTTGAACGTCGAGCCCGCGCGAGGCTGTGTATACCACGACAGGCCGCCGTTTCGTGTCCGCCGCTCGCGCCAGTCACCGATTCCAAAGTCACCACCGAGACGCAGTTGATGCTGCACACCACCCACGTTGAGATAGCGATCAACATTGATCGCCAGGCTTTTCGTATCAGGACTGTTCTGGCGTGTCCAAATGTTATTGACGTACTGCGGCGTCCCGCTGACATCCAACAGGCGGATGGACGGCTGGCCACTGCCATTGTACGACAGCTGGTCATCGGAACCGGCATAGCCCGAAAACTTGACTTCCAGGAAGCTCTTTTCCCCCAGCGTACGCTGCCAGTTCGCCTGATAAAACGTCGCCGGGGAACGCCCGCGCACGGTCGACGCGATGTCATCGTATCCGTTCAGCCCAACGCGTTCGCGAGACAAGTTGTCGAGTCCCACCGATGCATTGATGATGTCGCGCGTCGTTGCTTGCCACGTGAGCTTGCCGTAGTACTTCTGCTCATGTCGATCGATGGTGGTGGGCAGCCACGCGATGCGACCGCGGGTCGTTGTTCGGAAGTCAACGAATCGCTGACTGGCCAGCGACTCCTGACCCGACAGGAAAAAGTAGAGCTTGTCGCGTATGAGTGGACCGCGAACTTCCGCGTTGAGTTCCTGCCGCCCCGACTGCTCCGAGCCGTTCTCAAACGCATTCACGTTACTGGCGTTGAACGCGCGCGATTCGGCAAACACCCGCACCGCGCCCTGCATCGTGTTGTTGCCGCTTTTGGTAACCATGTTGATCAGGCCACCCTGGAAGTTGCCGTACTCCGCGCCAGCGCCCAGCGCGATGACCTTGAAATCTTCAAGCCAGTCGACATTGGGGAGCAAGAAGCTCCCACCGGTGCCAGGCGCATTCACCGTCACGCCGTCGAGCTGATAGAGATTCGCCTGATTGGTCGAGCCGCCAAAAATCTGCCCCGGGCGCGAGCCCGGTGTAAACGCGATGAGATCGTTCGTGTTGCGCGCGGTGGGCAGCATCTCACGTTCCCGTGCGCCCAGCGACGACGTGAACTCGGTCGTCGTCCGGTTAATGGTGACCCTGGACGCGCTGACCGTGACCGGAGTGAGTTCGGTTGGCGCCGGTTCAAGCGTGAGAGCCAGTCGCGTGGTCTCGGTCGCTCGAACCACGACACCGCTCACGGTGAACGGGCGGTGTCCGACCAGGCGTGCGTCGAGGACATACACGCCCGGCGGGATGAACGAAAAGCGAATGTCGCCGCGGCTATCGCTGCGAGCCGATCGCGGATACGAGCCGTCGATCTGCTGCAACCGCACCGTCACATCGCTGAGCGGACGTCCATCGCGCGAGGCGATACGCGCCTGCACGCCGCCGGTCTGCGACGTCTGCGCGGCGGCCATGGAAGGAACACTCGCCCAGAGGCTGAGTGCGGCGGTCCACGCCAAAGCCAGCGGCATGAACGGGCGGGAGCGAAATGGCATACCTCAACCTGTCACCAAACTCGAGATTCCAGAATACCCCCGCCCGTCGGGCGACCCTACTCGTAGCGCAGTGCCGTAATCGGATCGAGTTTCGCGGCCCGTCGCGCAGGCCACACTCCAAAAATGACGCCAACTGCCGCCGAGAACGCGAAGGCCATCACCACCGACTGTGACGAGATCTCGGTGTTGAAGTTGAAAAACTTACTGAGCGCCATTCCGCCACCGGCACCCATCAG
>JANLVM010000755.1:0-8122 GCA_031364015.1 Gemmatimonadaceae bacterium | reverse complement strand
GGCCGTCGCGGCTCCAACCGCCAGCGGCGGTCAATCGGCCGGTGAGCGATGGCGCAGCAATCGCCCGCATGCGTTTCGCGGCCACGTCGTAGACCCGCACTCCCATGCGGCCTTCGGCGATGCTGAAGAAGGCAATTCGCTTGCTGTCGCGCGTCCACTGAGGATTACTCAGGCGCGTGCCGACCGGTATCGCGATGTTGATCTCTGCGCCGCCATCAACCGATTGAAGGCGTGCGCTGCGAATCCCCACGAGCTCGATTTGGTACGGCGGGTTCGTGCGAAAACGGCGCCCGGCAAGGAACATCGTGGGCTCAGCCAGTTCCTCGATACTCAACTCATCGATGTCGAACGACGTGATGAGCATCCAGCGCCGATCAGGGCTGGTGGAGACGGAGGGTGCCGCTGGGGTATCGAGAATCTTGTTGATTGCATCGGGCGGCGTGCGATAGCCACTGCTTTGTGCGAGCATGTTGCCGGCAGGGAGCAGTGCAAGCGCGACGACGGCCGGGATTCGAAGTGCGAGTGAGCGGAGCATTCGCGGCATGGGACTTGGGGGTTTGGGTACCGCTGGAGTTACCGCGGCCGGAGGAAGAACGCCAGAGGGGGGCGGCGGTCGGCCATGTCCCATGCCCACATCAGGCCGTACATTGCCCAAGATGGCTACGATACAACGACTGCGCTTCCCGGGAACGGCGCTGCTGATCGCACTGGCGGCGTGTGCCCCGTCACGTCGTCCGGCGAGCGACATCGAAGGCAGTGTACTCGCCGCGTCGTGGTACGCCGGCGATTCCACATGCGCGGGTTCGCCACCGGTTCGTGTGCGTGCCTACGACGCTGATCTCTTTATCCTGCGGCAAGCCGCCTGCACCAACTACGAGAAGCCGTTTCTGTACCTGATCTTCGGCAGCGAGCGCGCGCTGTTGCTGGACAGCGGAGCGGGCAACGTGGACATTGCGTCGCCTGTCGACACACTCGTCCGCATGTGGCTCCAGAGGCACAGGAAAGCGTCAATTGAACTCGTTATCGCTCACAGCCACGCGCACGGCGATCATGTTGCGGGCGACAGCCAGTTCGCACGTCGGCCGCACACTCGCGTCATCGCTCGAGATACGGCTTCGGTGCGCGCGTTCGTTGGCGTGCGGCACTGGCCCACCGACTCCGGCATGATCGATCTTGGCAATCGCGTGCTCGATGTACTGCCGATACCGGGACACCAACCCGCGAGCATTGCGCTGTATGACCGCGAGACGGGCGTGCTCTTCACGGGCGATACGTTTTATCCCGGGCGTCTCTACGTGCGTGACACGGCAGCGTTCGCAACGAGTATCGCGCGACTGGCAACATTCGTGCGCACACATTCGGTTTCGCACATACTTGGCGCGCATATTGAGCAGACAAAGACGCCGTTTGTTGACTATCCCGTGGGCACCATCAACCAGCCAGATGAGCACCATCTCGATCTCGGGCGCTCCGTGCTCTTCGAGGTCGACTCTGTGGTGCGTGCCATGCGCGGTCGCTTCGTTCGCACGCGACTGCGCGATGTGACGATATGGCCGCAGTAGACAAGAGGCTACGTCTCGCGCGACTGCCTGATCTAACGCTGTCTCGCCAGGCACGTCGACGCCAGTAGATTCACCATCGATTCCCGCACCGCGGACGACACCCGCATCGCTCCACTGGTACCGCTGTGAGTGACATCTCATCCTCCCTGCAGGCCGCACTCGCTGACCGCTACCGATTGGAGCGGGTGCTCGGCGTCGGCGGCATGGCCACGGTGTATCTGGCCGAGGATCTGAAGCACCATCGGCGCGTGGCGGTGAAGGTGCTGCGGTCGGACGTGTCCATGGCGTTGGGGGCGGAACGGTTTCGGCGCGAGATCGAGACGACAGCAAATCTGCGGCACCCGCACATTCTGCCGCTCTATGACTCGGGCGAGGCGGCCGGTGCCTTGTTCTACGTCATGCCATACGTCGAGGGCGAGTCGCTGCGCGACCGACTCGATCGCGACAAGCAGCTGCCCATCGACGACGCCCTGCAGATCACGCGCGAGGTCGCAGATGCGCTGCAGTACGCGCACGGTCGTGGCGTGGTGCATCGCGATATCAAGCCGGAGAACATCCTGCTTGAGGGTGGTCATGCCGTGGTCGCGGCCTTCGGTATTGCGAAGGCGATCCAGGCGGTGGGTGGCCTTGCGTTGACCGAAACGGGACTGGCCATCGGTACGGTCCGCTACATGAGTCCCGAGCAAGCGTCGGCCGAATCGGATCTTGATGGACGCAGCGATCAGTATGCACTCGGGTGTCTGTTGCACGAGATGCTGTCCGGACAGCCACCCTTTACCGGGCCAACCGCGGAAAGTGTGGTCCATCAACATTTGCCGACGCGCTTCGCCCGACCACGGGACCGACGGGGGTCGCGAGCGTCACGCGCACGCCCCGTACGATTGCCGCGGTTGCAGGCGTCGCGCTGGTCGCCGTGGTGGTCGCAACCGTTTGGCAGCGCGGCCGCGGTCAGCGCGCGTCACTGTCGCTGCTTGGTCGCAATGTGCAAATCACGCGAGAATTTGGACTCGAGCTGGATCCGGCGCTCTCGCCCGATGGACAGTTCGTCGCGTACGCCTCTGGACCAACGACGCATCTGCAACTGTTTGTGCGTCAGGTCGCCGGCGGACGCATTGTACAGCTCACCACCGATTCGACGCAGAACAATCGCTGGCCTCGGTGGTCACCGGACGGCACCCGTATCGCGTATCAATCCAACGACGGCGTCTATCTTGTGCCGGCACTTGGGGGAGCGCCGCGACTGGTGGCGCGCGCGCCGAACGACGCGGCAAAACTTGGTGGTGCGTTCACCCCCCTGGTCGGTCTCACGTGGTCACCCGACGGCCGGCGCATCGCCTACGCGGCGAGTGGGTTCGGACGACTGCACCGGTTTGTTATCAGCGCAGACGGTGGAGACGCGACAACGCTTGCCGCGCCTCCGGACGTGCATTCGCCCGCCTGGTCGCCCGATGGACGACACATTGCGGTGGTTTCGGGAAATATCACGTTCACGTTTGGCACGGTGTATCTGGGCAACGTGGGTGCATCGTCGCTGTTCGTGATTCCCGTCGCCGGTGGTGCGCCCATGCGCGTGACCGATGCGTCCAGCCTGAATACCAGTCCGCAGTGGATGCCGGACAATTGTACGCTGCTCTTTGTGTCGGACCGCAGCGGCAGCCCGGACATCTTTCGCGTCGGTGTTGATGGCGACGGCGCTCCCGTGGGCACGGCGGAGCGCGTCACTGCCGGACTGAGTCCGCACACCATCGCGATGGCGGCTGACGGTGTGCATTTGGCGTACGCGCAGCTGAAGTCGACCTCGAACATCTGGTCATTATCCGTGCCGCGCGTTGGCCCGGTCACTGCGCGCGACGCCGTGCCGATCACGACGGGCAACCAGTTCATCGAAAACATCGACGTAACACGCGACGGTGCGTGGCTGGTGTTTGCCTCCGATCTGAACGGATTGACGGCCATCTACAAAGTGCGAAACACTGGTGGAGAGCCGACGCAACTGACCACCGATTCAGTGGCGAGTTTTGCACCCGCTTGGTCGCCCGATGGGTCGCGCATTGCCTTTCACCAGATTCTTCGCAGTGGTCATCGGGAGATCGTTGTCATGAACGCCGACGGCACCGACCGCGACCGGCGCACCGGGAGTCTCGAGCAAGCGCTTGTGCCGACCTGGTCAGCAGATGGTGATACGTTGGCCGTTCAAACTGCACTCACGGGAAATCAGGCGCTCGGCCTGATGACATCGAGTGGCGAAATACGAATGCGCCGACTGAGCCTGGATGTTGGCGGTGACCTGGTGGTGTGGTCGCCCGTCACGTCGGAGATTGCCTATCACGCGATCGACGGGATTCGCGTCATCGCGGTGGCTGGCGGCGCCTCACGGCTGGTGGCCAGCAATGCGGAGGATCAGTCGGAGGCATTCGCCGCCGCCTGGTCACCGGATGGTGCCATGCTGTACTACCTCGCGCGCGGTTCGAACGGCTATACGATTCGCAGCGTGGTGCGCGGGTGGCGCGAGTCGGCTGCTCGTGCACTTTAATGATCCAGCGCATCAACCCGCCCGATACGGATTTCGGACCGACGGTCGTCGGTTCTATCTGACCATGGGCTCGCAGGAGAGCGATGTGTGGGTGCTGGAACTCGGGCGGCGCTGACGTCAGGCTCACTCCCTGAGCGCCCGAATCCGCCCCGCGCATGATGGTGTCCATGCCCCGTATTCTTGCACGGCAATGCGCGTTCAGGGTGACGTCGACCGGATCGCTCATCGCGACCGCGCCTGGCCGCAGCGAGCGCGGAGAAGATCATCAGCGGACGATCGCCGTACTCGTTGGACAGACGAATGCGCGCGTGATCGCCGCCGATTGACGTCCGCACGATTAGTCGCAGCGTTTGCGCGATGACGTTGGCATACGGTCAATCGAATTCCTGGGACGACGCGATGCTCCGGCAACGGGACTCGCCGCCTACGTGGCGAACCACCGCGAGGGCGGGGGAGCGGGCGAGGTCGTCTGCCGTGGGGCGCAGCCAGCGATGATGAGCGCAAAGATGACCGCGTAGCGTCGAGGCATGGGGCGCCTGGCGGGAGGTGGGTGGTGCGACTGCATGGTCGCTCGCCCAGTCACCGCGGTGTCACGTGACGGGTGCGCCGGACGCGTGACGATGAGTTGTGACGATGAGGCCGTCGCCGTGACGGACGCGAACGGGGCCGTGACGTACGTTTCCCAACCGATGATGATTTGTTTCCATTGTTGCATCGGTCGGTCATGACTCCGTGCAGACCATCAGAAACTCCATCGTTGCCGTGCGGCGCTCGCATTCGCATTCGAATTCGCGTTCGCTGCCGCATGGCATGACCCTCGTCGAACTCTTGATGGTGGTGGCGGTCGCGGCCATCCTGTTCGCGTTGGCGGTGCCGAAGTTCTCGGCCGCCAGCAACGGCGCGTCTCGACGGGCCGCACGACAGGAACTCGTGGCCGCATTCGCGGCTACGCGAGCCGCTGCGCTGCAGAAAGGCAAGACCGCCACGCTCACGCTGACCTCATCGTCCGCTACCGTATCGGTGCTCAGCGGACTCAACGGAACGGCCGTGACCGTCTTCGGTCCGATCCGATTCAATACCACACTGAACGCGACGATCGAACCGCTGGGCGGCGCATCCAGCACGATCAGCTATAACGCGCGTGGGATGCTAACGCCACAGTCAGTCGCAACGCAGATGTATCGCATCAACGTCGGCGCGCTGCGAGATACCGTCTGCATCAGCCCCGCAGGTATCATCATTCCGAGAGGGTGCCAACTGTGAACAGCATTGCGAGCCAACGAAGCCGTGAAACTCCGCCGCCGTTCGTTCGAACGGCAGCCCGACGTGGCGTCAGCATGGTCGAGGTGCTGGTGTCCGTGGTCATGATCGCCGTGGCGCTGGCTGGCATCATGGGCAGCACCGGCGCGGTGGCCCGTTCCATGGGCGGCGGCATGTGGATGACGGTGGCGGCGAGCTTAGCCCAGACGCGTTTGGATTCGCTCGCGAGTCTCTCCTGCACTCAACTGGTGGGCGGGTTGACAGGCACAACATCTACACGCGGGATATCGCAGACCTGGGGCGTGACCGACGGACGCAATATCAAGACGCTGACCGTTACCCTGACCATTCCGCGCAAGGTGCAACGGCCCACGTATTCGACAGTGATTCCGTGCCGCGATTGACCGGTCCACAACCCGAATTCCGGGCGCGCGTCGGCTTCACCCTCGTGGAATTGCTGATCACGCTCACATTGCTGGGCGTGATCGGTACGATCCTCGCGCAGATGATGACCGACCAGCAGCGATTCTATCATCAGACGAACGAGACCATGGGCCTGCGGCGGGAACTGCGGAGCGCCATGAGTCTGATGCCGGCCGACTTGCGCAGTGTGTCGTCGGTCGGCGGCGATATCATTTCATTCAGCACAACGCAGATCACGTTCCAGGCCACGCTTGGGGCAGGAATCATTTGCGCTAAGCCAAACGCCACGACGATCGATCTTCCCCCCCTCAACATGGCGCGCACGACCCTCGTCAACTGGCATACGACTCCGGCGGTCGGCGATACGCTCTACGCGTTCAGAACCGACTCGATGGGTGCGGGCGGCGATAGCTGGACCACGCACCGGATTACGTCGATCACACCAAGTGCGGACTATTGCCCTGGTTCGCCGTTCACCGATGCCACGCTGGATGCCGGGAAGTCTCGCTGGCGATTCACCGTCACGCCAGCCGTTGCCGATTCCGTCAAGATCGGAGCCGCCGTGCGTTTTGGCCGGAGCACCCAATACAGTCTGGTGACCGGCACCAGCGGCAAGTACTTCCTGGGCCGCGCCGAGTATGTCGGGGGCGCGTGGACCGCCGCCACGCCAATCGCCGGACCATTCACCGCACCCAACAGCGCCGGCACCGGCGGACTGCGATTCGCGATGTACGACAGCACCGGGGGCGCCGTGTCCCCGTCGGGCAACTTGCGCAGTATCTCGCGAATCGACCTGACCCTGCGAGGTCAGGGTGCCAGCAGTTCAGGAAGCGTAGGCGGAAAGACCACTGCAAAAGACTCGATCACCTTTCGCATCGCCCTCAGGAACCGTCAGTGACCGACAACAACGCTGTCTTGCCGCATGCGCAAGCGAACGCCTCCCCCCCGTCAGCGCTTCCGACCGCGCGTCGAGGCTCGGCGCTGCTCCTCTCGTTGATTGCGGTGGTGGTGCTGGCCGTGATTTCCACCGGTGCCGTACTGGGTTCGATGCAGGAGTTTCGCGCCGGACGCAACGCGCTGGTGGAACAGCGGGCTTTCGCGGTGGCCGAGTTCGGGCTGAACCGCGAAATCGCCAACTGGGATCGGAGCCGGAACCTCCCGGCACCCGTTGGACGCGCCATCGGTGTCACCGATTCGTCGCCCGTCTACGTGGCGCAGGGCGATTCGGCGCGCGTGTATATCACGCGTCTGACTCAGAACACATTCTGGGTTGTTGCCATTGGGCGTGCCAATATCGGCAATGGTCAGCTCGAGGCCCAGCGACAGACACACTTATTGGTTCGGCTGGCGTATCCGTCCATCACGCCCGGCGGAGCGATTGTGACGGCGGGAAATATCTCCGTCAGGGGTTCAGCCGACATCACCGGGGTAAATACCAATCCCGCCGCTTGGACGCAGTGTCCGAGCATTGTCGGTCGGGACACATTCGCCATTTCCTACGCGCCCGGCAAGACGGCCGACATCCAGAGGCCTCAGCAGGTGATCGGCGGGACGCACGCGGATCCCGCTTCTGCCGACTCGAATACGTATGTGCGCTATGGATCGGAAAATTGGCAAAGTCTGACCGCCAACGCTGACATCACGGTGAATGGTGGAACTTGGCAGCCGCTTCCCGTTGGCACGGCGACGACCTGCAACTACGGTGCGTCTGCGAACTGGGGTGAACCGTCGCGCGCCGGCGACGCAATTCTTGGATGCAAGGACTACTTCCCGATCATCTATTCGAGCAGCAGTATCACGATCAACCATGGTCGGGGTCAGGGCATTCTGCTGGTGAACGGCGACGTGCGTCTTACCGGAAACATGCAATGGCATGGCCTGATCATCGCCCGCGACGACATTGTCAAAGGCAACGGCACGTTTGACCTCTGGGGCAGCGTGATGTCCCGAAACGCTGACGTTAACGACGACAACGCGATCAACGGCAATTCGTCTTTCAAGTGGTCGAAGTGCGCGGTCGAGTCTGCGCTGCGTGGTTCAGCGATTCTCACGCGGGCAACGCATCGGAGTTGGGTCCAACTGTTCTAGGGGGCGAAGCATTGCGCTCCGCCCCCGCGCACTGACGAAATGCAACGCTGTACCGCAGTTACCGGCTGATGGTGAAGCTCACCGAGCTCGCGAAGTTGCTAGCGACTAGCCAAACCATCAGACTCGCTTCTGGTCAAAGTCGCGAGATTGCTCAGCGCTTGATGCCAAGCATCCACGCGCGTCGGGAGCGCGGCGTGGTTCCTGACCTGGGGCCACGGAGACCGCCGGGCTCATGCGCGAACACGGCGAGCGATGT
>JANLVM010000702.1:0-1803 GCA_031364015.1 Gemmatimonadaceae bacterium | reverse complement strand
CGGCACTCAAAATCGGAGTACATCGCTAACAGATCGGTGCGCGGCAGGACGAACCCAGCCGCTTCGCCCGCCGCATGAAAAATCGCGATGACGAAGGCGTGCAACCACAGATTGGCGCCGTCCATGGGACTGCCGACTGCGGCATTGAGCAGACGTCGGTCTCGGCCCAAACGCACAAACGGAATGAGTGGACTGGCGAGCGCCTGCAGCACCCGACGCACGGGGGACCAGCGCAAGCGAGCGGCTCGCTCGGTCGCGTACAGTCGGCCACCGACAAACTCGCCGCCGCGAAAGTCGCCGCTGATCACCAGGATCGCGGTTCGCTTCGGCGTCCGCACCGGTGCGTCAGACAGCAACACCTGCTGAAGCGCGGTGGGCGAATTCACGAGTCGAGAAACGGGGGACGTACGGGCACCCCATTGGTGAATCGCCCGCGGTGGAACTCCAATCCTGAAACGCGCGCAATGGCCTGTCCACTCCCCGTGAGGTACCCGGCGACCTCTCCGATCGAATCCGCGGTCAGTAGCGTTGGTAGCACGAGATGAAAAACGAGCGGCTGGCCCGGCATGAACTTCGTCGCCTGTGCCAGGGATCGCCGCCACCGCACAGCGACGATCAACGGAAGCGCGCACGCCCACATGACACGCTTCACCATCGACCACGAGCGCGCGCGGTTTGCACCAAACACGCGTCCGCCGTGGAATCGCAGCGGCAAGGAAGATCGCAGCGTACTGAAATTGAAGTGATGACTGCGTGCCCCTGCGACGCAGAGGAGTTTCGCACCACTCGCGCTCTCTTCCCACAGCCACGGCGACTCCAATTCCAGCACCGCCTCGAGACGATCGCCCAGCGCGACCAGCCGATCACGATGATAGGCGCTGTTGTGGCCAGGCAAATGGCGCACGGTCCCCGCGGCACCGGCATGACTCCACTCGCCGTACTCGAGCAGAAAATTGGCCTGACTCACCGATGAATCCGTGTTCGCGCTGATCATCACCGGACCGGCGCCCAATGCGCCAGTGTCCAACGCTGCAACCAGCGCGGCCGCCCACTGTTGCTCGGGAAAGCAGTGATCCTCGGTGAAGACGATGTACTGCGACGTGGCCAGACGAACTGCCGCGGCACGCAGCTGTGGATTCGTCAGGTGGGCCGCTGCGAGATGCCGAGTAACCCGAAAGAATATGGTTTCGGCGAACGGGAGCGGGTCGTGCATGACGGCTGCCGGTGCCAGTACCACGATTTCGATCTGATTGGCGATCGTCTGCGCTGCGAGCGCGCGAAACAACGGGAACAACGTCTCCAGTCGATCCGGCGTGACGCACAGAACTGACAGCTCGGGGCTCGTGGACTCACTCATGATGTGACCTCTGCTCTGCAGCTTCAACCAGTCGAAGGATAGCGGCGGCGTTGGCGATCGACGCGGGTGCGTTGGTCGTACGTGGTGCCACGGCGGCCAATAGCGTCTCCATGCGCGACTTGAAGAGTGCCGCGTGGGGACGGAGCGGCCCAGGGAGCTTGGTTCGCACTTTCGACGACAGCATCTCAAACCATCCACGTGCGGGTGTCGTCATCGACCACAAATCGGCGTGCAATTTCCCGCTCGCGCCAGTCGCGACCAGTCGAAAGGCTGGCGCACCGTGGTAGGCACACCGTAGGAGAACACGCGTGTTTCCCGCAGTGAACTCCAGTGTGACGTCGTCGTCGCCGCTTTTTACCGAACGGATCGTGCCGTGTGCGAAGGTGAGGGGCACGCCCAACGCCTGACGCGCGAAATCGAGCAGATGCGTGCCGAGGTCGCGCAGC
>JANLVM010000670.1:0-2922 GCA_031364015.1 Gemmatimonadaceae bacterium | reverse complement strand
CTCGCGTCGCTCGCTCTATTGGATTCGGCCGCAGCTGATGCTCAACGTTGCTCTTCATGGGCGCTGCGGAGAGTGCCCTCGCGACCCTTCGCCCGCTGCATGGGCGACAGCTGGAGGGCGACCAGGGCCTCGAGCTGTTTGCGTTGGCGGCCGCCGGACGCTGGGCCGACGCGGAGCGAGTCCGCGATCGCATCGCACGGAGCACCACGCCGATGGTCTGGAGCGCCGATGCCTTTCTGGCGGCGATGGCCTTTGGGGAGTACGACCGAGCGCTCGCGATGCTGGAGGCCGGCTGGGAAATGGACGTGTGGCCGCGAGCCGTTATCCTTTCACCGTCGTGCGACGCGCTGCTGATGCCGCTGCGGAGCAATCGGCGCTTTCTCGCGCTGCTCGATCGCCGGTCGAGGTGGCGGCGCTGCGGGAAGGGGTGCCGAGGGCGGTGTCGCGCGCGGTGCAGCAGGCGCTGGCGCGGGTCGCGGTCGATCGGCACGAGACGGCGGCGCTGTTTGTCACCGCGCTCAACGCCCACGAAACGGTCTCGGTAAAGCCGGCCGCGCCGGCCAAGTCGCTGGCCATTTTGCCGTTCGAGAGTCTCAGTGCGGATCCGGACAACCAGTACTTCGCCGACAGCATTGCGCGCTGGAGCGCGCGATCGAGCTCGACTCGCAGATGGCGACGGTCATGGGAAGCCTCGCGAGCGTCTCGCTTCTCCTCGATCATGATCCCGAGGCAGCCTTCCGTTGGTGGGAGCGTGCGTTCCAGAGGAATCCATACCTGCGAACGCCACCTTCGAACCATCGCGCGAGATCGCGATGGAGACACCCAGCGCCAACGGCCGGGTCAGGCTGATGTCGAGGCAGCGGCAATGGCGTCCCGGAACGCCGACATCGTCGCATAGCGGTCGGCCGGCGTGCGCGACATGGCCTTGAGAATCACCGCGTCGAGCGCTGGCGTCACCGCCACGCGCACACGATGAATCGGACGCGGATCATTGTTCCGCGCGCGAACCGCGATCGCCATACGGCTTACGCCGGTGAACGCCGGCGTGCCGGCTAGCATTTCATACAGGACGGAGCCCAGCGCGTAAACGTCCACGCGTTCGTCCAGGTTCCGCTCGCCCGCCGCCTGTTCGGGCGCCATGTACGCCGGTGTCCCCACGGACATTCCCGTATTCGTCAAGGCCGGCCCGCTCGATTCGATCGCGCGCGCAATGCCGAAGTCGGCCACGAATGCGCGCCCGTTGGCGAGCAGGATGTTGTCCGGCTTGATGTCGCGATGCATCACGCCTCGACCGTGCGCGTACGCCAGCGCCTCGGCAACTTGGCGGACAATGGACAACGATGCATCCAGCGGCAGCGCGCCTTCGCGGGTCATGCGTTGCCGCAGCGATTCCCCGTCGATGAACGGCATGGCGAACCAGAAGTGGCCATCGGCTTCCCCTGAATCGAGCGCACCCACGATGTGCGGATGCTCAAGCGTCGCCACGAGGCGCACCTCACGGGCAAAACGCTCGGCGCCAACGGTTCGACTGAGATCGGGACGCAACACCTTGATCGCGACCGGTCGACCGGAAGGCAACGCGTTTGCCAGGTACACCGTGGCCGTTCCACCCGCACCAATGGGCCGGACGATCGCGTAGCGGTTCGCCAGGGCGGCGGCCACCGCACGCACCACGTCATCGGCGCTTTCACGCAGCAGTGACGAGAACACGCCACTGGCGGACCCGTCGAGTAATGGAAGTTCTGTCAGGCGCTGCGCATCACGCAGCAGCGCGTTGAGGTCGATCCGCAACACCGGGTCGGTCTCCGTGACGCGAAGCACAAAGGCGTCGCGTTCCGCAGGCGCACAGTCCAGTGCGGCGTCGAGCAACGGCTCGAGGAGCTGCCAGCGAGGCGCGGCGAGCCACTCGATCATCAGGCGAGGGCGCGTCGCAGCACCAGTCTGGCCTTGTCCCAATCCCGACGAACCGTGCGGGTCGTGATGCCCAACACCGACGCGATCTCGTCCTCGGACATCCCGCCGAAAAAGCGGAACTCCACGACACGCGCAAGTCGCGGCGCCACTTCCGCCAGCTGACCGAGTGCCTCATCGAGTTGCAGGAGGGAGTCCGCTTGGTCGGCCACCGCCAGCGTGTCTTCTTCGAGCGTAATGCGCGTCTGCACGCCGCCGCGTTTCTCGGCCACACGGGCGCGCGCGCGGTCGGTCAGGATCTGTCGCATCACCATCGAGGCCAGCGCGAAGAAATGGGCGCGGCCCTGCCAGACTGCGCCGGCCTCCCTCCCCAGCTTGAGATAGGCCTCATGCACCAACGCCGTGCTGTTGATCGTGTCGTCGCTGGCACGAGCATTCAGGTGACGGTGCGCGATGGTGCGCAACTCGCGATAGACCAGCGGGACCAGTTTGTCCAGCGCCTCGCGGTCGTGCGCGGCCACGAACGAATAGGCGTCCGGGAACGCCGACGGGGCTGCGCGGCCGCTGTCGGTATCGGCCATTAGATCCTGGTGGCTGGGACGGCAGGGGTACTCGTTCGCCTCAACGTACGTTCTGGGTCATGCCCGTGTAAGCACCGGCGGGCCTCGCCGCGCCCTGCCGATATCAACCGCCGACGTCGCCGACCGCCAGCGCCGCCGCGCCTCGCCTCGTCTCGCCTCGCGCCTGAGCACGCTGCATACTTCCCACACCCCAATCGAAATTCCCGATCCGCAGTCGCCTTCGCGAGAATACCGGTGACACAGGAATAGAACGAAACGAATGCGAATGGAAGACGCCGTCATCACACGGCTGGCTGCGGCGCTGTCCGACCGCTACCGCGTTGAGCGCGAGCTCGGCGCCGGCGGCATGGCGACCGTGTACCTCGCGCGCGACCTCAAGCACGACCGCGATGTGGCCATCAAGGTCTTGCATCCGGACCTGGGCGCGACG
>JANLVM010000632.1:0-2393 GCA_031364015.1 Gemmatimonadaceae bacterium | reverse complement strand
GGCGACTGAGCGATACCGATCCCATGAGCACGACCGCCAGTACTGCGGCGACCGTCGCGACCGGGCGACGGACGGCAAATGCTGCGATGGACACCAGGCGGTTCCCTTATGCCTTGGGACGGCGGCGAACCGACGAATCGGCTTTCGCTTGCTCGCGTGGTGCTGTGACTCGCACCGGCGCATCGTGCGTGAGCGTGAGATGTCCTTCAACGATCACTTCATCACCCGCGTTCACCGGAATCTGTCCCGTCACCGAGTCGGGCAGCACTTCGGTATCGACACCATTGCTGCGTCCGGGCAGGATGTATGTCCACTGGGCGCGCCCGTCCTTCACCACGAACACCAGAGGGCGACCGTCGCGCTCAATCACCGCGCGGGCCGGTACCAGTCGACGATTGGTGAGACGCGTGGCTTCCAGCTGTACGTCGGCGTACATGCCGGGGCGCAACGCACCGTCGCCCGTGACGCGGACGATCGCGCGACCGGCGCGCGTGGTGGAATCGACCAACGGCAGTACGGCATCGATTCGACCGCGAATGGCGCGACCGGGTGCGCCGGCGGAGGTGATCATCGCTTCGCCACCCACGCGAATGAGTGGCAGATCGTGCTCGAGCACCTGTGCTTCAATGCGGAGATTGCGGGTGTCGACCGCAGTGAGCAGTTGTTGGCCACCGGATACGCGCTCACCGACCGCGATGTCGATCCCGTCGATCATCCCGTCGACCGGGCTGGTGATGATGGCGCGGGACTGTTCGTACTTGGCGCGCTCGAGCTTGAGACCCGCTCCAACAAGGCCCGTCTTGTTCCTCAGCGCCCTGCGCTGCTCCGTGGTGGGGCTGCGTCCGGTGACCAGTGAGTCGGGCAAGTACAATTCGAAGTAGCTCTGCTCAGACTGATCGACGGACGCTTGTGCTTCGCGCACGGCGAGATCGAACGGATAGGGGTCGAGACGAATGAGCACCTGCCCTTTCGTGACGCGCGCGCCGGGCCGCACCAACACTTGAACGACCGTGCCGGAGACTTCTGCGCGCAGCTTGACGGCCGCGTCGGAGCGGATCTGGCCGGTGGTGTTCACGCGTAAAACAAGGTCGCCTTCGCGCGCCGCGTCGGCGGTGACTGGGAGTGCGAGTTGCGACTGCGGTGTGCCGTCACCAGTAGCGGTGGACGCCGAGGTGGAATCACCCGTGGCGGACTTGGTGGAATCGCCGGACGTGCCATCGCCCTTTTTACAGGCGTTGACGCTCGCGCCGAGAGCGACGAGCAACGCGGATCGCAGGAGCGAGGTGCTGGAAGCGCGGAAGGGTGTGGCGATCATGAAGGGCGTTGCAATTGGGGACCGGGGGCGGCGAGGAGCGCAAACCTCGGCGGGAGCGCACAGACTCTGCGACCAGACTGCGATTGGATGTCGCGTTCGGTCAAAAGGGTTGCCGGATACTTTCAATGTGCGGTGCGGAGAGGAGGTTGGCGAGAGCGAAATCGCGCATGAGCAAGCATTACTTTGCCGCAGTGGTCCCGGCCGTGATCGTAACGATCGTTCTCAGGCTCCTACTGCTTTCGCGGTTCTTCGCAAGAGCCATACACCCGCACTTGTTCCGGGTTCTCGGCGTCATTCCACACTCGTTGCTCGATCCGGGGCGGCACCGTGGTGAATCGATGGCTGACATCCCCGCTGGCGCCGAACGATGGTGGTGAGCATGACCGCGCGCGCAACGATAGAGTGGGTACCGGATCGGCAAGACATCATCTGGATTGACTGCAATCCGCAGGTTGGCCGCGAGATGCGCGACGTTCATCCCTTTTGGGTGCTGGCACCGCGTGCGTTCAATGAGAAGGCGTCGCTGGTGATTGGCCTTCCCATGACGACTTCCGCGTACAACACGGACAATCCGTTTGCGCTCGCGATCGGGGCGGTGTCGGGACGGAAGGTGGGACGTAGCTACGTGCTCTATCACCAGCCAAAGTCCTTTGATTGGCGAATGCAGCGTGCAAAACCACATCCGCGAAAACGGGCGCCCGATGCGGACTTCGCAGCGGCCCGCGCTCGCCTGAATCAGATCGTGCAGTTGGACTGAGACTCGCGGGTCTCGCCTGGGGGGATTCGCTTGCGGAGGCTGGACCGCACGACCTCGCATTCAATGGATGGTCGTGCCGCACGCCTCATCGCCTACTTCTCCTTCGCGACTCGTCGCGAAAGCCCGTACACCCGCACTTGCTCCGGGTTCTCGTCGTCGTTCCACACCGCCGCAATAGTCGACTCGGAGATCTCGGTCGGCATGAACGCTCCGGGCAAACTGGCGCGACCGATGGGCTGGCCCGACCGATCGAGCGCGACTCCGCGAACACGTGCCGGTACATGATCTACTGCCCGATCGCTGGCGCGAGCTGTACGGCGC
>JANLVM010000579.1:0-5432 GCA_031364015.1 Gemmatimonadaceae bacterium | reverse complement strand
CGGTCAGCTCGCGGCGCAGACGGCGACGCGGTGAGTGCCTCGGCAAACTCGGCAACCGACGCGTGTCGCTTTTGGGGATCGGGCTCGAGTCCCTTGAGCAGCGCCTGCTCCACGTGAACTGGAAGTGGCTCCAATGTTCGGTGGGGGACGGCGGCTGGGCTGGTGGTTTTGCGAGACAGGATCGCCAAGGCCGTGGCGCCATCGTGTGGCGGGACGCCCTCCAGCAATTCGTAGAGCATGACGGCAAGGCTGTACAGGTCGGCGCGCTCGTCGATGGGGACGTCATTGAACATCTGCTCTGGCGCCATGTACAGCGGCGTGCCAGAGAAGTCTCCATCGGCCGACGGCTCTTCCGTGGACGCCGACTCCGGCTCGTCACGCGAAAAGTGCGTGGCGATCCCGAAGTCGGCGACCAAGGCGTGACCACGGAACAGCAGCACGTTCTCCGGTTTCACGTCGCGATGCACGATGTTGCGACTGTGTGCAAAGCTCAGGGCTTCCGCCACTTCGAGTGTCAGGCGCAACGCTTCTGCCAGCGGGAGCCGGTGTTCGCGCTCAAGTCGCTCTCGCAGCGACTCGCCTTCGACGTACGGCATCACCAGGTACAACAGCGAGTCTGCGTCGCCCGAATCGTAGATGGGCACGATGTGCGGGTGCTGGAGGCGTGCCGCGGTGCCGATCTCGCGAAGGAAGCGCTCGGCGCCAAGGCTCTCGGCCACTTCCGGACGCAGCACCTTCACGGCCACCGGCCGGTCGTGCTTGTGATCCTGCGCGAGGTAGACCAAGGCTGCGCCTCCGCGTCCTACTTCGCGCACGATCGTATAGCGCGCGCCAAGCGCGCGGCGCAGGTCGTGGACGAGAGGGGACAGCAGTTCGTCGTGCACCGACTATCTCGCCGCCTTGCGACGCCCATTTCCCACGCGCTCTCTGATGTACTCCTCCACCTGCCGGCCGGCCTTCCTCAGCCTGATTCGCGAAGGTCTCGTGTGCCACATGTCGCAGGAGGGTGTGGTGGAAGTGAGCGCGCTGTCAGTCCCGAGCGTCCCGGGATGCGCAGCCAGCAGGACTACTACGCTCCCCGTCAGCGTCCGCTTTCGCAAGCCCCGGAGATCTCGCGAGACCTCGGCGTCCTTCGCGTTACGAATGAGTCACGTGGCGGGAGACGGGAGACGGGAGACGGGAGACGGGAGACGGGAGACAGCACGGTGCTCAATGTCCAATCGGACCGAACCGAAAAAGACTCCAGGGCCACGCAGCTGCGCCGGGCTCGGTGCCCTCGAGATACCACTCCGTGTAGCGCCGGTCGGCAGGCGTTGACGCGTCGGCCGGTTTGCCGTTCAGTCGATCGACCTCGACGCCCAATACACCCGGGGGTGGAGTCCATGTCCCACTGCTACGCGGTCCGTACACGCTGGCGATAATCTCACCAGCAATCGGCGCCGCCAGTGTGCCGCCTACTGCACCCGGCGAAATCATCGTCGGCTTGTCGAAACCGATCCACACCCCGGTGACCAACTCCGGCGTCATGCCGACAAACCACACATCGGTATTGTCGTTGGTGGTACCAGTCTTTCCGGCAACGGCGATGCGCGAAGGAACGATGCGACGCAATGCCGTCGCGGTGCCCCGCGACACCACGTCCTGCAACATGTCACGCACGATAAACGCGACGCGGGGATCCATCGCCGGTGCCGATACGACCACGGGCGGCGCCAACACGGTCCGTCCGCTGCGGTCTTCAACCCGCACGATGAAACGGGGCGTCACCGCAAGGCCGCCGTTGTCGAAGGTCGCATACGCGGCGACAAAGTCGAGCGGCTGCACCACCGACGCGCCCAAGGCGCTGGACGGATAGGGCGCGATCGGCGCACGAAGCCCCGCGCGGCGGGCGAGTGCAATCACGGAATCCATCCCCACACCCAGTGCCAGTTGCACAGCCACCGGGTTGCGGGATCGCGTCAGCGCTTCGCGCAACGTGATCGCGCCAAGGAACTCGTTGTCGGAGTTTTCCGGACTGTACACCTGGCCGTTCGGCAGACGAATCCGCAGCGCGGTATCGGCGACCATCGTGCTCGCGGTCATTCCCTCGGCGAGTGCTTGCGCGTACACGAACGCCTTGAACGATGAACCCGGCTGTCGGTTCCCGTCGACGGCGCGGTTGTACGACGAGCGCGCGTAGTTGCGTCCTCCCACCAGCGCACGCACATCACCGTTGGCCGGATCGAGCACCACCGCAGCACCCTCGAGACACGCCTGGACCTTCGCGCGCGCGCTGGAGTCGACCGCCGCTCCCGTCGCACACTTAACGCCTCGAAATCCGGGTCGCGTTTCCACCTCGTCGAGTCCGGCGGACAGCGCCCGCTGCGTACTGGCCTGGATGGCGGGATCTCTGGTGGTGTGCATGCGGTAGCCGCCTTGCGTGACCGGCACGCCGGCGCGTTCCGCCTGCACCCGCACCACATCCACCACCCACGGCGCCAGTGCGGTATTCGTCAGGACCGTCTTGATCGGTTCACGCTGCGCCGCATCTCGCTGCGCCGCGGTGATGTAGTCCTGATCTGCCATCAGTGCGAGCACGGTGTTGCGACGCTGCCGGTTGCGATCGGGATAACGCGATGGGTCGTACTGCACCGGACTCTTGGGCATCGATGCCATCGACGCGGCCTCGGCCAGCGTCAGCTCGGACGCCGGTTTTGCGAAGTATTGGCGGGCCGCCATCTCGATACCATACGCACCACGACCAAACGAGATCTGATTGAGAAACGCTTCGAGGATCTGCTCTTTGTTATAGTGCGTCTCCATTTCACGCGCCGCCTGCTGCTCGCGCAGCTTGCGCCCCAGGGACACGTCGCGTCGATCGATGAGATCGGGATGCATGTTGCCGACTAACAGTTGGGTAATCGTGCTCGCTCCACGGAGGTCGCCCTTGACAGCATCCTTGAGCGCGCCAGCGATGCCCACCAGATCGACGCCGTCATGCTGATAGAAACGCTTGTCCTCGACCGCCACGAAGGCCTGTCCGATGTACTTGGGAAGGGTGCGTATGGACACGCTGAGGCGTCGTTCTTTGCCCATCTCGCCAATAATCGACCCTTCGCGGCCCAGCACCAGCGAGACCTGTGGCGGCACGATGATGCGCCACGCCTCGCCCGTCGCTGCCGGAGGCGCTTTCGGCGGCCCCTTGGCTCCCGCGGCCTGTCCGGCGGATACGGCGGGCGTGAGTAACCCCCACGCGACCAGCATCACCGCGACGCGGAGACGGACCGACGGCACCGAAATACGTGAGCGCACCGCGAACGGCGGCTGATTTTTGGGGAGACAGGACATGGCCACGCAAAATACACCGCTCGGCGTCGGTTGATCGCGCGCCCTCCGTGTCGCAGCTTCCACGCATGCCCGGTGACCAAATTCGTCCGCTGACACTCGCCATCTGTCAATTCGCCCCTCGCAAGGGAGACACGACGGCCAACTTGCAGCGACTCGGTGCGCTTTGTGCGCAGGCGGCGTCGCTCGATCCGCGACCGCAAGTGATCCAATTTCCTGAAACGGCCCTCTCGGGCTATTTCGTGGAAGGCGGTGTTCGCGAGGTCGCCTGCACGGCCGGCGCGTTGGCCAACGATTTGGACGACGCGTATCGCACGGCCTGCGCCATCGCCGGAATTCAGACGATCGCCATCGACGTGATCGTGGGCTTCTACGAGCGGTGGCGTGATACGCTCCACAACAGCGCCGCCTACGTCACGATTGGGCTCGACGACGGGCCTCCCGTTCTGCGACACATCCACCGCAAGAATTTCCTCCCCACGTACGGCTTGTTCGACGAGGAGCGTTTCGTCGAGCGCGGGACCGATATTCGCGCCTTTGAGACGCCGTGGGGTCGCGCCGCGATCCTCGTGTGCGAGGACGCGTGGCACTCCATGTCGTCGATGATCGCCGCACTGGATGGGGCCCAGGTGATCTTCGTTTCATCGGCCGCACCCGCTCGCGGGCTCTGGCCTCGTGACGATGGTATTCAGGGTCCGTACAGCGCCGCGCGTTGGGAGCGGCTCATGCGGGACATCGCCGAAGAGCATGGCGTGTATGCAACGCTGGCCAACCTGGTGGGGACCGAGGGAGGCAAACGCTTCTTCGGCACCTCGATGCTGGTCGGTCCGGGCGGCGATGTGCGCGTGCGCGCGCCGGTGTGGGACGAGAGCATGATGACGATCACGCTCGATCTCGATGATCTCGTGCGCGCGCGGGCCGATGCGCCGATGCTCAGCGATCTCCGCGTGGCGCTGCCGCATGTGTTGGACACCGTGCGTCGCGTTCAGGAAGGAACGATGCCGGTCCTGTCGTACGACGGATCGGAACCCGCTGCGGCCGATTTGCTGCGCGGTGCCCGCGGCTTCACGACGGGTGAATTCCCGATTCCCGAGCCCCCACCGGCGGCGGGAGAGATTGTTGGTCGCATCGGACGTGAGGCGCTGCCGGTTATTCGGCGCGACCTTCGCGATCACGGGGGTCCGCCGTCGCTGGTGATCGACGCGGAACTCACCGAGCAATGGTTGACCGGATTTCTGCGCGAGGAGCTCAAGCGACGCGGGTTCACGCGCGCTGTGATCGGCGTGTCCGGCGGTGTCGATTCCGCGGTGACCGCCTATCTCGCCGCGCGCGCGTTGGGACCATCGAATGTCATCGGGGTGCGGCTGCCGTACCGCACGTCGAGCGCTGAGTCGCTTGAGCACGCACAGATGGTGATTGATGCGTTAAGCATTGAGTCACGCACGCTCGACATCAGTGCGGCGGTAGACGGGTATCTGTCGTTCGAGCCCGAGGCGGACGATACTCGCCGCGGGAACGTGATGGCGCGCACGCGCATGTTGGCACTGTTCGACCTGTCAGCGCGATATCGCGCGTTGCCGCTTGGTACCGGGAATAAAACTGAACGGCTGTTCGGATATTTCACCTGGCACGCCGACGACTCACCTCCCGTGAATCCGATCGGTGATTTGTACAAGTCTCAGGTGTGGGCGTTGGCCCGTCACCTGGGTGTTCCAGACACCATCGTGTCCAAGCCCGCCACAGCCGACTTGATCGTCGGACAGACGGACGAAGCCGACCTGGGGATCAGCTATGCGCGAGCCGACGAGCTCCTCAACGGCGTGCTGCACGGTTTCTCGAACGAGGCGCTCCGCGCGCGCGGATTCTCGCTCGAGGAACTGACACTCGTGCAGCGTCGCCTGGACTCGACCCATTGGAAACGGCGGCCTGCCGCGACGGCGCTGGTGAGTCATAGTGGTATTGGCGAGTCGTACTTGCGGCCTGTGGACTACTGATACGCGTCAGGCCAATCGTTGCACGCGCCTCAGTGAACCCCGTGCTCCCCTCGCTAAACGGCGGTTGTGGTGACGAGCACCCCTAGTCGCAATACTGTTCAGTTATGGGTCTTT
>JANLVM010000529.1:0-3825 GCA_031364015.1 Gemmatimonadaceae bacterium | reverse complement strand
ATGTCGTCTACGCCGGGTTATCGGCAATCTTCGGCAAGATCATCTCGCCGACTGGCGCCTTCTGCGACAACGGCCAGTTGCCGCTGTGCACCGACAATGTACCACTGAATGACAAGTCGTTCCTGTCAACGTTTCCGTATCTCGCAGCACCGACCCTGTAGTTCGCAGACGCTGTTCCCCGCATCGACGTGTCCCATCCGACGCGTCGATGCGGGGAGTCCACTCTCTTACCATCGAGTCATGTCATGCGCACACTCCCTCGCCCGTTGATCGGGGCGCTCCTTGTGTTCGGCGTCGCGTTGACCATCGTGGCCGGACTGATGGCGCGCGATGGACAGCGGCGTCAGCGCGCCGCTGCGCCGATGCCCGCACCGCTCGTCGCCTTGACTGACGTCGTCTACACAGAAAGCGAGGTGCGTGATCGCGACATCGAGTTCTACGCACGACGCGCCCACGAAGATCGTCAGAGCGCCAGCGATCGGCTGACCTTGGCGACGCTGCTGTTTCGGCGTTCCCGCATAGCCGGCTCAGCGACCGATCTCGCGCAAGCGGAGTCACTGGCCCGGGAATCGGTGTCGTTGCGCGAGCAGCGGAACGGACAAGCCTTCCAGGTGCTGGCCACCATCCTCATGGCGCGACACGCGTTTCGTGAAGCTCGTGACATCGCACAGCGTGCGGACTCGTTGGAACCCGGGAGAGCATCACATCTCGCCCTGCTGGCCGAGATCGAGCTGGAGCTGGGTGACTACGACGCCGCAGCGACACACTTCAAAGCCGTGCACTACGATGGAAAGCAGTTCACCGTGGGCGCGCGCATGGCTCGCTGGTACGAAGTGACCGGGCGCGCTGAGATCGCGCGCTCGATTCTCGAGAAGGCCATCGTCGAGGTCGATCGCCGAGACGATCTGCCGCGCGAGCAGGTCGCGTGGTTTCACTATCGACTGGGCGAGCTCCATCTTCGTGTTGGCAGACTCCCGTTGGCGGACAGCGCATTTGAGCGCGCTCTGCAGCGCAATCCAGACGATGTGCGCGCACTGGGTGGACTGACACGCACCGCGCTTGCGCGTCGCGACTGGGAGCGCGCCATACAATACGGGGAGCGGGCGACCGGGGCACAACTTGACCCTACTACACTGGGTGCTGTGAGCCGAGCGTACGCGGCACTGGGAGATTCAGTACAGGCCGGGCAGTTCGCCAAGGCGATGTCGGTCAGTGCGCTCGCCCAGCCTGAGGTTATTCACCGCGCGTGGGGACTGTTTCTGCTGGATCACGGTTCGCCTGCCGAACGCAGAGAAGTCTTGCGGCGCGCGCGGCGAGAGTTGAAGGAACGCCAGGATGTGTACGGGCACGACCTGCTGGCGTGGGCGCTATTTCGTTCGGGCCGCGTCGAGGAAGCTCGTCGCGAGATGGCGTTGGCGTTGGCGCAACGCACAGAAGACGTGATGCTCACCGCGCACGCGCGGGCGATCGCCAAAATCCCCCCCGCCCGTGACGCCGCGCCCTGACGCCAGCACTGAGCTGGCGCTCCTCCGAAGGCGCGACGGCAGTTCGTACGCTATCGAACCACCCACTCTGTAGACAGCATCACCGTATCCCACGCCATGCGAAGTTCACCGCGCTGCGCGCCCGGTGCCGTAGACGGTATGAGCCAAATCGAAAGGCTTTCGACCGGCGACGACAGCGTGCGCAGGGCGAGGTCGATGCGCGCCGCATCCTTCTTCGCATCATACTCCGTCAGGTTCACCGACGCAGCGCCAGTCGTCTCGGCTTGCAGGATCAGCGTCCACGACGTGGGTGTGGGCAACACCTGCGCGACATACCGTCCCTTGGGGACGGCCTTGCCACCGATGGTGAGGTCAACGTCAGTGGTGAACAGCGTCGCCGCGTTGGCACCAAGGCGCCACACGGCGTTGAATGGCACGAGACTGTCGGTGTTGATGCGCCGGCCGCGCAGATGCGGCTGACCGTAGTCCATGCGGATGAGTGCGGCCTTACCCGCGGCGCGCTGTGCGGCGGTGTCCACGAGGGTGAGCGACACTTCAGCGATGCCGCGCGTGCTGGGGGCCGCGCGCCGCGCGCCAGTCTGTGCCGAGAGCGACGTGGCGAGGAGGAACGACAGTGTGATCGCAGGGAGGAGAGTGCGCATGGTGGTATCGAAGCGTGGCAGGTGGAGAAAAGACCTCGCGAATCTTAAAAGGAATCTGGCGGCAGGGGCAAACGCAATGTTCATTCGAGAATGCGCCCATTTCGAACCGCCGCCAAACCGTCGCACCTGGCGATCGCGATGCTTGTTGTGGCGGCATGCGCCAGGCCCGCAATCGCGCAGACCACCAGTGTGAGCTACGACATCATCCTGCGCGGTGGCACGGTGGTGGATGGGACGGGCGCTCCGCGATACCGAGCCGACGTGGCCATCACGCGCGGCCACATTGCCCGCGTCGGCGATCTGTCGGGTGTCACCGCGCGTACGGACATCAACGTGCGCGGACTGTTCGTCGCCCCCGGATTCATCAACATCCACAGTCACGCGGTGGCTGCCGTGTTGCCGACTGCGGAGAACATGCTGACACAGGGCGTGACCACCGAGTTGCTCAATGCCGACGGTGCGGGGCCTGCCGATATCGGCGCACAACTCGACGGGCTCGCAAAGAACGGTCTCGCTGTCAACATTGCCGCGAGCGCCGGTTTCAATTCTGCGTGGGCGACCGTGATGGGACCGTCGGACAAGCGGCCGACTCCAGATGACATTGCACGCATGCGCACGATGATTCTCGCCAACCTCGAACGCGGTGCGTTTGGCATCTCCGCGGGGCTGGACTACAAACCCGCGTACTTCGCGACCGTACCAGAAGTCATCGAGGTCCTGTCACCCGCGCGACCCTGGCGCACGTTCTTCCCCAATCACGATCGCCTTGCTCCCGAGTTTGGGTTCAGTTCGCGCAAGGGAATGGAAGAAACGATGGCGATCGGCGAGGGTGCTGGACTCGTGCCGGTGTTTACGCACATGAAAGTGCAGGGGCGCGAGCAGGGAACGGCCGACGCCGTATTGGAGATGATGCGCACGTCGACGGCTGCGGGCAAATGGGTGGCCGCGGATGTATATCCGTATCTGTCGGGTCAGACGGGATTGGCCGCGCTGATCATTCCCGGCTGGGCGCAGGATGGCGGTATCGCGAGGATGCGCGAGCGGTTCGCCGATGCCTCGTTGCGCGCGCGCATTATCGCCGAATCGAATGACGCGATCAAGGCGCGGTTCAATGGTGCCGATGGGATCGTGCTCAACCAGTCCGGACGCAAGCTCTCCGACATCATGCAGCAACAGGGCGTGAACACGCCGGGCGAAGCCGTGGTCAAGGTACTGGAGACCGAAGCTCCGTCGGCAATTTTGTCTTTCGGCGCCGAAGCCGACCTGCGCAAGATCCTGCAGCATCCCTCGGCGGCGGTGGCGTGCGATTGCGGAGCATGGACAGAAACCCGCGCACACCCACGGGGTTTCGGCACTTTTCCGCGCATACTCGGACACTATGTTCGAGAAACCAGGACGCTCACCTGGGAGCAGGCGGTGCGGAAGATGAGCGCGCTGCCGGCGTCGATCACGGGGATGGTCGATCGCGGTATCATTGCACCGGGGATGGCCGCAGATATCGCGGTGTTCGACACGGCAACGGTGATTGATCACGCCACGTACGAGACACCGAATCTCAAGTCGGAGGGCATTCGACTGGTCCTCGTAAACGGTGTCGTGGCTTTGCGCGATGGCGCCGTCACGGGGGAGCGTGGTGGTATAGTCATGCGGCGCAGCGGACACATGCCAAGCAGGGAGTT
>JANLVM010000521.1:0-2168 GCA_031364015.1 Gemmatimonadaceae bacterium | reverse complement strand
GTGGTGCCCCAACTTCAGCACATCAGCGCGCAGCAGCGTCGGATCGGTGTGGTCCAACACCCATTGTTCTTCGGCGGCCTCCGCGTCTCCGGTCAGTATGAACACCACCTGTCCATACGCCACTCGGAGTATTACCGACGTCTCATTGGCGTCCTGTTGGACGGCGGTCCAGGTCGAGTCCGGGGCGAGGACCCTCACTTCGACCCCGTCCAGCTGCCAGCGATCTCCCGGCTGTACTCGGTGCCATTGGCTCGAGGTGCCTCGGAGCGCGACGAGCGCGCGCCGATAGGCATCGTTGGTGGTCACGAACGCCGGTTCCCACCAGCGGGCCGGGGCGAGCGCGGCGATGACGCTTGCCGCCCCGCCGGCGTGGTCGTCGTGGGCGTGACTGAGGACAAATGCCGCGACGTCGCCGCCACGGCGACGAATGTAGGGCACAATCGTGCGTCGACCGGCGTCGCCACCGTCCCATCGGCGACCGGCATCGACGAGGATCCATCGACCTCGCGGCGTCCGGAGCGCCAGCGCGTCGCCCTGCCCCACGTCCAGCACGTGCAACTCCAGCGTGCCCGATCCGCGCGCAAAGATCGGTGACCAGATCGCGATGGTCAGTGCTCCGACCGCCACCACTACACCTGGGAGCAGTCTGCGGGACGCGGTCGCGCGAATCAATGCCGCCGCCGCGACACCGGCACACATCGCACTGAACGCGGTTGGCGCGAGATGCAGCGATGCGTAGGGAACGGCCGCCGAGTATCGGGCGACGGTATCGAGGAGCGCTAACGGCGGCGCGGTGGCATCGGCAATCAGTCGCGACACCCCGGGCCATGGCGACGCGAGGAGGGCGAGAAACAGCGCGGGCTGCACAAAAGCGACAATTGGCCCAGCCACAAGATTCGAAATCGGCGCCACGAGACTGACGCGTCCGAACGTCCAGGCGATAAGGGGCGCCGTGACGATCGTGGCCACGGTACCGGTGATGAATTCTCGCGCCAGTGTGTATCGCCATCCATTCAGTCGCTGAAACGTGGCCATCAGACGTCGTGACCAGCCGCGTCGGTCGCGGAGCTCCGCGATCCGGACTCGACGCAGCAGTGCGCGCGCGGCCACGAGTGCGGCCATGCCGCTGACGCTTAACTGCCAGCCCAGGTCCATGACCACGGCGGGCTGCAGCGTGGGAATGACCGCACCGAGTGCGAGGGCGGTCCACGGATGGGTTGGTCGTTGCAGCCGCTGGGCGAGACCTACCACCGCCAGCATGACGGCGCTGCGCACGGCAGGCGGTGGTGCGCCCAGCACGGCGACGTACACGCCAATGACCACCACGGCACCGACGTACGACGTCGCGCGCGATACGCGCATCGCACTCAGGATCGTGAGCAGCGCACCGGCAATAATCGCCACGTGGAGTCCGGAGATGGACAACAAGTGCACCAGGCCCGCGTCGGCAAAGGTATCGCGCACCATGGGGGCGATCCCGTCCTGGTCGGCGATGAGCAGCGCGCGCACCAGTGGCGCATTGCGACCGAAGTCGCGATCGATGATTTCCCCGGTACGCCCGCGCATGCCGCGGCGCCAATCGCGCGTTGCCGGGGTGAGCGCACTGATGTCACCCTCCAGGCGAAGGCCTCGGCTGGTCGTGAGTCCGCGACCGCGGAAGCGCATCCATTGTCCTGGGGCCGCCGAACCCGTGCCGATTCTGGCGACTATGGGCACCCGGCATGAGGCGAGCGGTGCGTCGGCGGATGCGACACCGCGCGACGACACGCGCGATGCCACCCGATCGTCGAATACCACCCGCACGACCTCATCACGAGCAATGGTCACCGCGAGCGCGCGACGACAGGCCACGGCGCGCGCCGAGGACGCGCGTGCCGTCAGCACCGCGGCCACGGTCACACCGGCCAACGCGACGGCGATGAGACCGCGATGCGCCGTTGCGCCGTCGGACGTCGCGACCCACCCCAGCACCGCCCCACCGCACGCGCCCACCACGATGCACCACGGGAGCGCCACCGAAGCCAACGTGTCCGTTGAGCCGGCAAACGCGCCCACCATCCAACACACGGCGACATGGATGAGAAGCGGCACAAAACAGCATACTGCTGCCCGACGACAAGAGGTACATCAAACTGATATTGGGTACGTCTACTGCAGTTTTGGTACTG
>JANLVM010000485.1:0-11029 GCA_031364015.1 Gemmatimonadaceae bacterium | reverse complement strand
GCACGTGCTCAGCAGCGCGATTGGCGCCGACGATGCGTCGCCGGTCGTGTCACGTGTCGATGTGACGGAGCGCGGATGCATTCTGATCTTCTGCACGGATGGGCTGACCAATCACGTCGCGGACCATGAGATCGAGGCGTTGTGCGGACAAATGCAGTCGGCCGAGCAACTGACGCGGCAGCTGCTGGATATGGCGCTGGAACGCGGGGGCTCTGACAACATCACCATTATCATTGCGCGTGCGCCGCAGAAGGACCGCAATTAGCGGCGGCGACGCTTCGGAGAACCTCTGAGGACCTTGATCCGCTCGAGCGAGGCAATGTCGGCCACATCCTGTGGGCGTCCCGTTTGTTTGGACCGAATGAGCGTGTCGAGATCGACGAATGGAACCGTGATGCCTTCGATCCGTTTCGTCAGCCTGCCGGGCTTGGCGTCCGCGTACCGGACACTGAACGCCAACGTCAGCACATCGACCCGTGGCGTGTCGCCAATGATGGTGATGAAACGTGCGATCAGGTCTGCCGGATTCACGTCGCGCGCGACCTGGAACGGCAAGTGCTCCAGCGCGGCGAGCGTCCGGTGCGCGTTGTCAATGCTTGGCTCGATCAGTATGTCGATGTCCTTTGTCGCGCGCACCACGCCGTGCAACGCCACCGCGTAACCGCCAACCACCAGGTACCGGGCGCGTTCCGCATTCAGCAAAGCACACACAGACACCAGTCGGCCCATCGGGTGCCCGCTCACTTCCGAATCGGCTCACGGGTCCGCCGCCACTCGTCGTATTCGGCGGCCGTGTCGAAGCCGATGACAAACGGCTTGTGTCGTCTCGGGCGCGTCGTCAGTTCGTCGGAGAGCGATTCTGCGAGACACACCCGTTCGGCCGAGCTCAGCGCCAGTCCCTCGCGCAGCGTCTCGTCGCGCGCCTCGTCAAACTCGGGATCGGTCTGGTTGGCGAGGTAGGTTCGCACGGCGTCACTGACCACAAAGCTGCGCGACCGGCGCTGCCGCGCCGCAATCGCGTCGAGTGGACCCCGGAGATCGTCGGGAAGGGAGATCGAAAGAATCGTCGTCATCTCTTAGTTGATAGGTATTATTAACTAATCTATTGCGTCGCGATACCCGCGCGTCCTCCGCGCAGGACGAACTTCTGCACCTTGCCAGTGGCGGTCTTCGGCAGTTCCGCCAGGAACGTCACGCCCTTGGGCACCTTGAACCCGGCCAATCGCGCGCGAGCGAACTGTGTTACGTCGTCCGCGTCGGCGCTCATGCCGGGCTTCAAGACGACGAACGCGTGCGGTGCCTCCCCCCACGTCTCGTGCGGCATGCCGACCACGGCCACTTCGAGCACGGCTGGATGCCGCAGCAGCACACCCTCCACTTCGATGGACGAAATGTTCTCGCCGCCACTGATGATGACATCCTTGAGACGATCGCGGATCTCGATGTAGCCGTCGGGATGTACGACTGCGGCGTCGCCGGAGTGAAACCAGCCACCGTGAAACGCGCGCGCGGTGGCGTCGGGGTCGCGGTAGTAGCCCTCCATCACCACGTTGCCGCGCACGGTGATTTCGCCCACCGTAACTCCGTCGTGCGGCACCTCGTTGCCGTGCTCGTCGGCAACGCGGAGTTCGCCCGACGTGAGCAGTTCCACGCCTTGCCGTGCCTTGATGCGCGCGCGGTCGGCCGGACTCAGCGCGGCATGCTCCGGGCGCGGCTCGCACACCGTGATGAGCGGCGCGGTCTCGGTAAGACCGTACACATGCGTCACGGTCCACCCAAGTTCGCCTTCCACGCGTTCGATGGTAGCTGCGGCCGGTGGAGCGCCCGCGGTGAGGACGCGCACGCCCCGCGGCACGCCGTCGCGCACGGATTCGGGCGCGTTCGCCACCGCGATAAGCACCGTCGGTGCGGCGCAGAGCATTGTGATGCGCTCACGTCGCGCATGGTCGAACACGGCCGCCGCATCGACTTTGCGAAGACAGACATGCGTGCCACCCACGGCCGTCACGATCCACACGAACGTCCAGCCGTTGGCGTGAAACATCGGCAGCGTCCATAGATACCGTTCGTCCACGCTCGCCATGGGATGATGCAGCAGCGTGCCCACCATGTTCATGTAGGCGTTGCGATGCGTGATCATCACGCCCTTCGGCTGCGCCGTCGTGCCACTCGTGTAATTGATCGCGAGCAGGTCGCCCTCGGCGATCTCGGGACGCCGATAGTCGGGATTCGCGCCGTCGAGCAGCGCCTCGTAGTCCAGCCAGCCGCTGCGCGCGCCTTCGAGGGCCACGAAGTGCTCCACCGCCGGCATCTCGTGACGGACGCCGTCCACAAGGTCGAGATAATCCTCGTGCACGCACACCACGCGACTCCCGCTGTGGTTGATCATGTAGACCCAGTCGGTAGGGAGCAGCCGGTAGTTGAGCGGCACCACCACCGCGCCGACCTGCGGCACCCCGTAGAACGCTTCGAGCTGGGCGTGCGTGTTCGGCGCGATGTAGGCGACGCGATCGCCCGGCGCGACGCCGAGCTGCTGCAGCGCGCCCGACCAGCGATCGCATCGTTCGAAGAACTGGGCATAGGTCCACCGCTGGGCTCCGTCGACGACGGCCAGCTGGGCGGCGTAGAGCGATCGGGTACGACGGGCGAATGCGAGGGGGGTGAGCGCAGACTGGATGGGAGGGTCCTCAGCCGCCCTGGCCGAGCTCGCGCTCGATGCGGTAGCGATCAGCCAGCGCGGCGGCGAGGGCGTCGATGGTGATGGTCATGGATCGCATAACCTACGTCACCTCGCGCGGAGGCACACTACCGCCAGACGATGACCCGCCCGGACTCTTGACTCGGCGGCCCCGCCGAGCGTACGCTCGGCTAGTCCTGCAACATCACGATGGCGGGCGAAACGAATTGGTGACGAACTCTTCGGCGGCCGTGTGCATCTTTGCCCAATGCGCTACGGACCCCAATCGCCGAGGACACACGGGATATGCTCATGGCACAGATCACCGGCGCGTGGACGCTCGCTGCGCTGGATCGCCTGCCGGACGACGGCAACACGTACGAACTCGTGGACGGTGAACTGTTTGTGACGCCGGCGCCATCGCCAGCGCACGAGTTCCTGGCGTCGGCACTCCGGGCCATCCTCGAACCGTATGTGAAAGCGCAACGGCTGGGTAAGGTGTACTCGCCGAGCTCTGTCATTCGAACTGGAGGGTCCGAAGTAGAGCCCGACCTGATGGTACGGCCAGCTCCGTCCACACCTCCGAATACCTGGGAAGAGATGCCGATTCCGTTGCTGGTGGTAGAAGTTCTCTCCAAGACCACGAGACGGCGCGATCACGCGCAGAAGCGTGCGTTCTATCTGCGCAGCGGTGTCGCGGAATACTGGATCGTCGACGGCGAGCACCGCACGATTCGCGTTGTGACGCCGAATGCCGACGACGTGGTGCCCGATTCCAAACTGGTGTGGCAGCCAACGGGCGCGAGCGAGGCGCTGGAGATCGATGTGGCGGCTTATTTTCGCGAGGCGCTCGGCTAACCGAGACGCAGCGCGCACAGCACGTTCGGCCCGGCTACCAACGAAACAGTCGCGTCGCCTTCACGATGATCGAACGGTTGTCGAGCGCCGGGAATCCCGGGGCGCTGGTCAGTCGTCCATCGCTGTACACCATGAACAGTTCGCTGCCGGGTGAATACTCCCAGCGCAATCGCACATTGGTGCTGATCGATCGGGTCCGCGACTGATACTGCACGAGCGTCGCGGCAAACATGCGCGGACTCACCGTGTACGTCAGGCGCGAGCCGATCAAATTCGTTTCGCCTCGACCGAAGGGTCCGTCAATCCGGTTGAACGACACCGTCGGCTCGGCCACCAGTTGCGGGGTCACGTCCAGGCGCCCGCGCCAGGTGAGTTCGGACAGCGTGCCATCGTAGAAACTGCCGCGCGCGAGCACCAAGGCGCCGCTCACCGGTCGTTGCGTGCCCATCGTGTACGTGGCGCGGGCCACGTGGTAGCGATAGCTGCCCACCGGGATTGTCACCCCGCGTGCGACGGTAAATGGGCGGTCGAGCCGTTCGAAGGCCCGCGACACTTCGGTGTTGAACACATCGCCGTTCGACAGCTCGGTGATGAAGGCGCCTTTGAACTCTTGCGACTGCGCGCGGCCAATGGAGTCGGTGATGTGGTCGGCGCTGCCCTGATACGTGAACCGACGTACCGCCTTGAGATTGGCGGGACGCGGACTCAGGCGCGCCAGCGCCACCGAGCGACGGAACGCCGATCGACGCAGGAAGCCGACACCCGGATCAAATCCATTGCCCACGAACAGGTGTTCGAGCACCAGGCCGTAGCGATCGGCGTTCAAGTCGAACTTTCCGCGATAGCTGGATTCATCACCGGTGTTGCCGGCGGTCTGACTGCGCGCGGCGAAGCCGGTAAGAAAGATGTCGTCGCGGAAATTGATCTGCGCATCGACCCCGCCCACCACATTGCTGGTGTCTGCCATCGGATCGCGGCTGGTGGCCATCAAGCCAATGCGGCTGCGACGACCGATTTCCCGATTCAACCGCAGCACGGAGAACGTGGTCGGTGGCGCCGATCCCGACGGCGTTTCCTCGGTGCGCATACTGAGCGCGCCCAGCTGCCACCCCCCGGTGCGTCCGAGCACGCGCACGCCACCGACAATGGGTGCAATTGCGGTGCCGGCCAGACCGATGCGTCGGCTGTAGAACAGGATGGGCGAGAGATCGGTCGTGTTGCCCACGCCGGTCGAATTGAATCCCCCGCCGGGGCCAGCCCCCGAACCACCCCCCGTGCCACCGAATGCAAATGCGTCCTGTCCTTCGAGAAAGAACTCACGTTTTTCGGGAAAGAACAGCGAAAAGCGCGTGAGATTGACCTGCGAGTCGTCGTCCTCGACTTGGGCAAAATCGGTGCGATAGGTGAGGTCGGCGACGATGAGTGGGGTGATGCCCCACTTGAGGTCGCCGCCCGCGTTGCCGTCGCGCTTGTTGGCAATGGCGGGTGTGGCCGAACGGTTGGTGAGGAGCGAACCAAGGGTGTACGGCTTCACGTCGAGATTCAGTCCGGCAGTCGGCGGCACGATGTCCAACAAGGTCGCTGCGTTGGACACTTTGTTGAGCGCGCGCCGACCCCATGAACGTGGCACGGCGCTCAGGAACGACGTTTCATTCTTCCAACGTACCATGCGCCGGAGATTGACACCCCAGACCTCGCTCTGGTCTTTCACCCGGATGGATCGGAAGGGAATGCGCATCTCGACACTCCAGCCGCCATCGAAGTCGCGGGCACGCGACTCCCACAGTCCATTCCAGTTCGAGCTCGGTTGTTCGTTGGTGGCGTAGAAGTCAAAGAGCGCGCCCAGCCGATTCGTCGAAAACCCGTACGCGTTCCGATGATCGTTGAACGTGTCGAACATCACCGCCAAATGATCGTTGTTGTACAGGTTCTGCGCGTCGCGACGCATGTCATTGGCCACCCGATGCTCGGGATGCGTTTCGTAGAGTTTCGCGGCGACGTAAATGTATTTCTCGTCGAAGAAGATCCACGCCTCCGTGCGCTCCGTCGCCAGCGCGCCTTCGTTCGGCTCCTGCTGCACAAAGTCGGTGAAGGGTTCGGTGACGCGGTACATCGCCTCATCCACCGCGCCATCGAACGTGACCGGCGCCGTGAGGTGCGTGGCGCGCACCGTGACCTTGCCCGATGGCTCGCGCACCATCATGCGGCGACTGGCGGCGTCAGGTGCCGGCGCCGTGGCGTCGAGATTGCGTTGTGCCCGAGCAAATTGCGGGAGCGCGGCAATCGCCAGCGCGGCCAACGTGGCGACGCGGGCCCACATGGGGACCTTGAGCCTGGGGCTGGCGGCGCGGGAACAAGGCATCCCGGAAAATTAGCACGTCCGTCAACCCGTCAGCCGGACGATCGCGGCCTCCCCGTCGGCGCCGCTGCGAAGTACAATGTTGGAGAGCCGAAGAGATCGCGCGCGGATACGCCACGTGTGACATCCTCCAAGAAACGTCGGAGTTGAGGTAACAACGTGTTGCTATCGCGCACTCTCTCAGGGCCTGCTGCACTCGTCGCTGCACTGTTGGTTACGCCGATGCCCGCCCTGTGCCAGTCGGCACCCGTGACGGCACTCCGCTTTGGCGCCATGGCCGATCCAGCGGGTCGCACGACGCGCAACGTCACGATCCTTGTACAGGCCGACACGGTGCTGCGGGTCGGCACTGGCACCGGTATCATCCCGGTTGGCGCCAGGGTCATCGACCTGCAACGCTACACCGCGATCCCTGGGCTGATCGACGTGCACACGCACATGACGTTCGTGCGCGACAAGTCGAAGCCGCTGGCCACTGGACCACGCAGCCGTGATTCAGTGGTGCAGGCAGCCGCCGAGAATGCGCGCCGCACGCTCGAAACCGGTGTCACGACAGTGCGCGATCTGGGTGCCAGCAATTACGCTGACATCGCGATGCGCGATTCGATCAGCAAGGGTGTCATGGTCGGCCCGCGCATGTACGTGGCCGGCTACGGGCTCTCGAAAGTGACCACACCACCGGTGCCAGGAGCCGCATCGCAAGCCTCACGCGGTCGCGTGCGGGATACGATCGAGATCAAGGAGGCCATCAAGGCGCAAGTCGACGCGGGCGCCGACTGGATCAAGATGTACGGGTCCACCGGCACGTATGCCAACGTGACCGGTGTGCAAACGTTCACCGACATCGAAATGCGTGTGGCCACCGAAACCGCGCATCGCTTGCAGCGGCCAATCGCCATTCACTCGTACGGTGACTCGGGCGGACGCGCGGCGATTCGCGCCGGTGCCGAATCGGTGGAGCATCCGGCCGGATTCGACGATGCCACGATCGCCGACTGGGCGCGTCGCGGCACCATGTACGTGCCTACCATTGACCACAATCGGTTCTACGCCGAGAATGCCTCACTCCTTGGCTACACGCCCGAACAGGTGGCAGGACTCGATTCGTTTCGACTGCTCAACCTCGAGACCGCTCGTCGCGCGCACAAAGCGGGCGTGCGGTTCGCGATGGGATCGGACGCGGTGTACTGGATGTTCGGCGAGAACACGCGTGAGCTGGGATGGTTTGTGAAAGCCGGCATGACGCCTGCGCAGGCGCTGGCCGCGGCCACCACCAATGGCGCCGAGTTGCTGCGTCAATCGAAAAAACTGGGACGCATCGCGCCCGGATATTTTGCTGATATCGTGGCGGTCGAGGGCGATCCGCTGCGGGACATCAACGTCATTCTCGACCACGTGACGTGGGTGATGAAGGGCGGGGTGGTGGTGGTCGACAAGCGTTCGGCACTACCTGGGCGACCTTGAAGTGCAGACGAGATCGTCGGCCGTGTCGGCACACGTGCACCTGAGCGGTGCAACGGTGTCGACACGACCGACTCCATAAGACGCACTCGAAGCTACTGACCGGCGATCAACCCGGGTGCCTACGGAAAGCGCATCCCGTAGTGCGCGCTGATGGCGGACGCAGCCGCCTCCGCAATAATTGCGTGTCCGGCGCCATTCGGATGGATACCATCGAGTGACATCAACGGACCGTACGGCTGCGTCGACCTCATCAGTTGCACACTGCTGAACGGCGGCTTGAGATTGGCGCGACCATACAGCACCTCGAGCGGCACGACCGCGAAACCATGCTTGTCGGCCTGGGCTTCGATGTAGGCATTCATCCGGGCCAACTGGCCGTTCACGATGGCCACTTCAGACGGGGTGAGTACGAAGTCCCGCACGCCCAATCCGCCATCGGCGCAGGAGAACGGAACCGCCGGTTGCAGCCGTGCGCGTGCCGTCAGTCCTGCGGCAATGATGGTCGGAATGCGAACGGGTACGAACAGAAGGTTGGGACTCGCGTCGCAGTCTGCCTGCACGTTGACGTTGAACGCCGCGAGCATCGTGGCGCGATCGGCAAAGATCTCCGCACCCCGGCGGAAGCTCGGGAACGTGGCCGCATCGTTGAGGAGCGACACCAGGATACCCTGGCGCACGTTCCTCGCGACCTCGTCGACGAGTGTCGAATAGAGTGACGACCAGATCGGAAATGGCGTGATGGTCGCGCCGACGATGGCAATGCCGGAGCGTGCGTCGAAAATGTCGTTGGCACCGAGTTCAACTGAGATGAACTTGGGCTTCTGCTGGATCGCCGCCTGCAGTTGCGTCGTGTGCGGTGGCAGTATGCGCGGATACAACTTCCGGTAGAACCCGTCGAATTGGGTTTCGGGCGTGGTATTCAACGCCTCGAACGTCTTGGCTGCCGAGATCGAGACATTCTGCGCGGGAATCGTCAGACCCTCTTCCAACGGCGCACAGTTCAGCGTCGGCGCCGGAGCACCGGCCGCCTCACCCGAGAGACGAACACCGCTCGCAAGCGGCGCCTTCAAGGGAGAACGGCAACCCGGAAGACTCAGCAGCGGCAGCGTCTGCTCGCGGCCGGCGAGGCGCGCGAGCTGGGCGGTCCAGGACTCGAGCTGGCTGGCGGCAATCGCGCCATCCGACTGCCATCCCATGCTGATACTGGTCCCGATCGAGACGAACCGATGGAACGCCCCTTGCGCGGCCGTCGGGCCGTTTTTTTGCGACGACGCCTCCGCCGCACTTGCGTTGGACTCGGGGCCGGTTACGGCGCGCGGCTCCGAGCACGCGGCGCCGAGCAGGACCAGCACGCACGGGCACCAGGTACGGAAATTTCGAGACATGTGACACCTCGGTAGAACGTGGGTGGTGCGCGGCTCATCCGCGCCCAACCATGGTCGGCGTGTCAGCGATGTGGTTCCATCCGTCAGTCGACGTAGTCCGCAGTGCGAGGTGACGTAGAAGGCGCGCGCGCCAAGTCCGTCGTGATCCGCTTCAAGGGAGATCCTCTAGCGCGCCACGACCGCCGACTATAAAGTCTTGGCTACACACGCCACGCACGAGGCAGGAGATGAATCCGAACGAGTTTGCCACGAATGCGCAGGACGTCCGCATCCAATCGCTCTGCGGAATGCAGCGGCGCCACGCCGAAGCAATTCTGTCGTTTTGCCAAGGCGCGTACCGCGCTCGATCGCTCATCATTGTGGTGCGCGCCGGCAATCCCGAGAGTCTCAAGCTCCAAGGGGTCGAAGGCCACGAACCAAAGCCCTTCGGCGTCAATGAAAAGACTCGGCGCTCCGGGCGAGTACGGGTTACCAAGGACGGACCGTTCTTCTATTCCGACTACGACCTGCAAGGCGCCTACGAGCTACGGCACACCGGCGACTACGTCAGGTTCTACGTCGGCAACTACGTTCTCCCGTTGACCAAGGACGAGGTGAAGGCGCCGGCGACGGCCACAATTCCGATTGTGCGGAAGCCGGGAGGGACCGCGTCGTTTGCAATGAAGTCGAGAGAAGCGCCGAAGACCGCCAGCTTCAACGCGCTCGTGCGCGACGCGCTCCCCGCAGAGAAACCCATCGGCACCGCTGCCTCGGTCGATCCCGTCGCCAATCCCTTCCTCAACGCGATCAATCAGGCCGTCTGTAGACGCTTCCGCGACCCGGACATGTTCCAACATGGGACGGAGGATGACCACCGCGTGGCAGGGCGACCTGCAGACGAAGAAATCACTGAAGAAGGAGTAAGAAAAACTCTGAAGGATGATTGCTACCTCGCCTTCGAGCACACAGGTGCCGTGTATTTGCTGCCCAACGTCGTCGCGCTCCGTCGCTACTACGAATCGCGACGCGGCATGACGTGGATCTATTGACTCACCGCGGCACCTTTCGCTTCAACTCCTCGAGCCAGTTGATCACTACCACCGTGGGCTGCGCAGTCTCGCGTTCCACCGGCGTCACCAAAAGGAAGCGCGAGCCGTCGGGCGTGACGTCATAGCCAACCGTGCGCCCGCCGCCCAGCCGTCCGGCATCTTTCTTCGCGAACAGGAGCGCCGGTACTCCTACTTCTCGAGTCGCCGGATCGAACGACGCCGCGAGCATCGCGGCACCCTTGCGGTAGACGATCTCGCGTCCTCCGCGCGTCCAACGCGGCTGATCGCCACCGTCGCTCGAGACCTGTCGGCGTCCGCCCTGACCGTCGATCGCACGCACGTACACCTCCGACCGAAGATTCGCGCCCACCTCGTCATAGACCACCCAACGACCATCAGGAGAAAAGTCGGCGGCGCGCTGCGACGATTCGCGTGGGTCGAACGGTGTCGATGCCCCACCGGCGACCGGGGCAAACAGCAGCCGGTCCCGCGTCGCGACTTCCACATACGCCAACGTCTGGCCATCGGGGGAGACGGCCATCGCCATCTTGTCCTTGTTGCTTACGAACAGTGTCTCCGCCGCCGTGCCGTCGATCGGCGAACGATGCAAATCATAGACCGGGGTCTCGACGGTGTGGATGATGGACTTGCTATCCGGCATCCACGTCGCGTCGAACGACACACCCTCACCACGAGTCAGCTGCGTCAGCACGCGCCGCCCCCTATCGAAGAGCACGATCTGCCAACGCGGGTCCATTCTGGTGAGAGCGATCCAGCGACCATCCGGCGAGAGCCGTGGCTCGGCCCACTGGTGATCTTCCGGCAGGATCGATTCTTCTTTTCCGGTGCGATCCGCCCATATCAGTCGGCGTGGTACTCTCCACTCGGAGTTCCTGAGGTACACGAGCGTCCCGTTCTCAGAAACCGCGTAGCCAGCCGTCCCGTCGGTGAACGACGCGGCGACGTCCTCTACAACAGGCACGGCGGGTCCGAGCACGCGCAGCTTTGCCGGGTCGAATGGAACGGCGAAAATCGCCTGCTCGCGCACAAACAACAGGTGACCGCTTGGCACGTACCGCGCGAAGTGCGCGCCGTCCACAAGCACGGTTCGCTTGCTGGTCGCGTAATCCACCGCCTCGATCCGCGAGCGCGACAGCGGCGTGGAAAAGCTGTTGAAGATTGCCGCCTTCCCACCTGGAAGCCCCTGGGGGTACCAGTGCTGGAACTCGCGTCGAGCGGTGTCCAGCTTGGTAAGCTC
>JANLVM010000428.1:0-5413 GCA_031364015.1 Gemmatimonadaceae bacterium | reverse complement strand
GTTCTCCAAAAGCGAGAACTCCATCGAATGGGAGCGCGTGGCCGATTTGAGCGTTGTGTCGCCGACGGGACGTACGCCCCAGGACAGCACGCGATGGGACACCCGATCCGACACGTCATGGTTGAGCCTCACATCGGGATCGACGGGCACCTACGTCGTCGGTCTGTCCACCAAGCCTCGCGAACTCCAGATGACCGCGAAGGAGTTCAATCTGTACCTCGCCGACGACGGAATCCCCGATGTTCTGGCCGCTCGTCGCACCAGCGGATCGCTGCAATCGGCGGCGCGTGAGCGCTACTCCAAGCACGTCAAGTCCATCTTTCAGGTTGGCGACACGCGCTCGGCGAATTGGCAGACCGCGTTCGGCTATCCGGCTGAACTGGTGCCGCTGGAGAATCCGTATTCACTGCGGCCAGGCCAGACGCTGCGTTTTCGCTGTCTGGTAGACGGGAAGCCTGTCGCGAATCAACTGGTGATCGTGGGTGGCCGAGCCGGTGCCCGCGGCGATGCGCGTCTGGCAAGCCGCAGTCTGCGCACGGATGGTGAGGGAATCGTTGCTGTGCGACTGGATCGCGCGGGACGCTGGTACGTGAAGTTCATCCACATGGTGCCCGTATCGGGTGGCAGCGTCGACTACGAATCGAAGTGGGCCACGCTGACGTTTGAAGTGCGAGGGTCGCCGTGAGCTGAGAACGCTGATGCCTTACGTCGCGTCGATACCGAACACCCGTTCCACCTCAGCATCGTACACCGAAAGTTGCACCTCGAGTTCGCTGGCACTCCACTGCAGCAAGACTGCGAGCAAGGGTGCGATGCGTTTCGCGGCGCCGCACCCATGATCGCGCGTTTCAAACGCGATGTGGGTGCGACGAAATAACACGTCGGCCAGGGTGCACGCCATCTCGCGCTCCACGGCATGCGGCACTTCCGCGAGCAGATACGGCAGGTCGTCTACCATGCGTCGCGTCAACGACGGATCGCGTTGCGCATAGCTCCACACGTTGCGCCATCGACTTCCATAGGCCAGCGCCAGTCGTTCGCTGACCGCCGCATCGTGCACGGTTTCGCGGGCGTCGTGCATGACCGAGGCTCGCGACTCCATATCGCCGCCAGGAAACGGTACCAGGTCGCTCCGGTGCGTGGGGTCGCGCTCCGGGCCGACCGCTATCATGCCACCGGCGCGTGCCAACTCCGCGTTCGCGTGGCGTAACACGTCAGCGGCCATCGCACGGAAGGTGGTCAGCTTCCCGCCCGTCACGCTGACCAAGCCATCATCGCGATGTGAGATCGCGTGCTCTCGCGACGCCGTATTCGCCGACCGTTCCCCGGTGCGCTTGATGGCCAGCGGACGTATGCCGGCCCACGCCGAGATCACATCGTCCATGGTGAGTTGCGCGTTGGGAAAACGGGCATTCGCTGTACGCAGTAGATATGCCACGTCATGTTCGCTGGCGCGAATATCATCAGGTCCCGTTCGCGCCAGCCGCTCAGTGGTACCGATGATGGTATGCACGCCGGCCGGGAGCACGAACATGACGCGACCGTCAACCGGCGACACGATGGTTACTGCATCATTGTTGCCAACGCGACTCCGAGGAACGGCAATGTGCGTTCCCGCCGAACCAAGGATGCGAGTGCCCTCGGCGGCACCAGTGAGCGCCGCGGTTGCATCGCTCCACGGTCCGGTCGCGTTCACCACTACGCGCGCGCTCACCGTAAATGTTTGGCTGGTCAGACGATCGACCACCTCGACGCCGACAAGCCGCGCCCCTAATCCCGCGCGCACGCCACCAACCACGGCCACGTGGTTCGCGACCAGTGCGCCTTCGTCGCGCGCCGCCATGGCACTGGCGAGTGTGAGTCGCGAGTCATCGGTGGCCGCATCCCAATACCGCGCGCCGCCCACAAGGCCTTCACGCGCCAGTGCAGGCTCCATGTTGAGGACGCCCTCGGTGCTCAAGCCCTCATGGCGACGCACATTCCGGAACAACGCCAGCGCGTCATACATCAACATGCCGGCGCGCATCTTCCACAGGGGAACGCGTGCGCCCCGATACACCGGCCACGTGAACGCCAGTGGTCGCACCAGATGTGGCGCCAACGTGAGCAGCAGTCGACGTTCGCGACTGGACTCGAAGACCAGCGAAAAGTGTCCGTGTTCGAGATACCGAACGCCGCCATGAATCAGGCGTGACGACCGACTTGAGGTTCCGCTGGCGAAATCATCACGTTCGAGCAACGCCACGCGAAGCCCGGCCAGCGCGGCCTCGCGCGCCACGCCTGCTCCGGTGATACCGCCGCCAATCACTGCCAGGTCAAACGCTTCGGCTGCCAACGTCGCCAGCGTCGCGTGTCGCGCCGCCACCGCCAGCGAACCGCGTGTCGCGAGCCGCTCGGCGGTTGTCGACGCCGCGACCTCGCCGGGCAACGGGGTGTGCGTCGAACGGGGAGACTCGTCGGCCATGCCCGCAGTATTGGCCCGCGGTGACCACCGGCGCCAGAGGCCGGCCCCCTCCAGCGTGCTGCGTTCCTGTCGCGTCACGTGACGCGGGTTAACTTCGACCTATGCCTTCCTATGGAAACGGCCGCCGAGTCGCCATTATTGCCGGCGTGCGCACGCCGTTTGCGCGCTCCGGCTCCGTGCTCCGACACTACACCGCCATCGACCTCGGCCGATTCGCGGTCGCTGAGTTGGTGCAGCGCACGAATCTCGACGGGCGCCTGGTCGACCTGCTGGTGTACGGCACGGTGTTGCCGTCGGTCACCGCACCGAACATCGCGCGGGAAGTAGCGCTCTTGCCGCATTTCCCGCGCACGTTGCAGGCCTACACCGTGGGACGCGCGTGCGCGTCGGCCAACCAGGCTATCACCGACGCTGCCGACCAGATCGCGCTTGGCCACGCCGATATCGCGATTGCCGGTGGTGCGGAGTCGTTATCGCAGGTGCCTATTCTGCATTCGCGCGGCATGAGCGATGTATTGGTGGCGGCGTCCAAAGCCAAGAGCTTGTCGCAGCGCCTGTCAACGTTCGCACAGTTGCGACCGCGTGACCTCGTACCCGTCACACCTGCTATCGCCGAACCCAGTACTGGTGAGTCGATGGGCCAATCGGCGGACAAGATGGCGAAGCTCAACGGCATTTCGCGCGAAGCGCAGGACCGACTGGCGCTGCGTTCGCACCAAAACGCGGCGGCAGCAACCGCCGACGGGCGACTGACTGCGGAGATTGTGCCGGTGCCTCTCCCGCCCGCATTTGCGGCAATGCTGTCGGTCGACAACGGGATTCGACGCGACACGAGCTACGAACAGCTGGCGGCATTGAAACCTGTGTTCGATCGGATGTACGGCAGCGTGACGGCAGGCAACGCCTCCCCGTTGTCGGACGGCGCGTCGGCTGTGTTGCTGATGTCCGAAGACCGGGCCCGTGCGTTGGGCTACCCGCCGTTGGCGTTCATCAAGTCGTATGCGTATGCCGCAGTCGATCCCGGTGAACAGCTGTTGCAGGCGCCGGTGTTGGCGGCACCCGTTGCGCTCAAGCGCGCTGGACTGACGCTGCGGGACATGGATCTGGTGGACATGCACGAAGCCTTCGCGGCGCAGGTGTTAAGCAACATTCAGGGACTCGCCTCGGCGGAATGGGCGGCCCGTGCTGGTCTCGGTGAGGCCACTGGTGACATTGACGAGTCTCGATTGAACGTCTTGGGCGGGTCACTCTCCATTGGCCATCCATTCGGCGCCACCGGCGGTCGCATTGTGACGACGCTGAGCAATGAGCTGGCGCGACGCGGCGGTCAGTTTGGACTGCTCACTGTGTGCGCAGCAGGCGGGATGGGTCATGCGATGGTGGTGGAGCGCGTATGACGTCACCCTCGTCTCTGCCGTCGCCAACGATTCTGCTTGCGGACACCGCGACTGGACTGTCTCTCGCACTCGATGACGGGGTGGGCGTGCTCACGTACGACGCGCCGGGCGCACCGATCAATACGCTCAACTCTCGCATTGGTCCGATCCTTGAGCGTTTCTTTTCCGAGATTGAATCGAACCCCGCCATCACGTCGCTCGTGATCTTGAGCGGCAAGATTGATTCATGGATAGCCGGTGCCGACATCGACGAACTGCGTCACATCACAACCGCGCAACAGGGCGCTGATCTGTCGCACGGCGGCCAGATGCTGCTCGATCGACTGGCAGCGCTGCGTAAGCCGACCATTGCCGCGATACACGGCGCCGCGCTTGGCGGGGGACTGGAAGTGGCATTGGCCTGTTCCTACCGCATCGTGACGGATCATCCGAAGTCGATCCTCGCGCTCCCCGAGGTCCAACTGGGCCTCTTGCCGGCCGCCGGCGGCACGCAGCGGTTGCCGCGCCTGGTCGGATTGCAGAACGCGTTGGAGATGATTCTCACAGCCAAGAACATCCGCGCCCGGAAAGCGCTGCAGATCGGTCTGGTGCATGAGGTGGTTCATCCATCTATCCTGCGGGACGTGGCGTTCAGACGCGCCCGACAGTTGGGTGCGGGGGAGAAGCTGGGGCTGCGACCGCGCACGCACGGCGCCACCGCGTTGCTGTTGGAGGACAATGCGCTGGGGCGCATGCTGGTGTTCAAGCGGGCGCGCGACGGCGTGTTGAAGAAGACCAAGGGCAAGTATCCGGCGCCGCTGGCAGCGCTTGAAACGGTGCAGCGTGGCTACACCGACGGTTTCGAAGCTGGACTTCGCGAAGAGGCCATCCGTTTCGGCGAACTCACGGTCTCGCCAGAATGTCGTCAGCTGATTTCCATTTTCTTTGCCACGAACGCGCTTAAAAAAGACACCGGGCTGCCGGATGGTGTAACCGCAGTGCCGCGACAGATTCGCAAGGTCGGCATCGTTGGCGCGGGTTTCATGGGCGCCGGCATCGCGACGGTTGCGGTGCAAGCCGGTTCGTTGGTGCGCATGAAAGACTCGTCGCTCGATCGACTGGCCTCTGGATGGCGCGCGGTGCGCGACGTGATCTGCGAGCGGGTGAAGCGACGTCAGCTAACCCGCCTGCAGATGGACGATTTGTTGGCGCAGGTGGGCGTGACCACCGACTATAGTGGATTCGCCAGCGCGCAGTTGGTCATTGAAGCCGTGTTCGAAGACCTCGCTATCAAGCAGCAGGTGCTCCGCGACATCGAGACGGTCGCGCCAGGCGCGATTTTCGCGTCGAACACGAGTACCATCCCCATACGCGACATCGCGCTCGGCTCGGCGCATCCTGAACGTGTGCTGGGCATGCACTTTTTCTCGCCTGTGCACAAGATGCCGCTCCTAGAGGTGATCGTCACACCCGACACCAGCGCCGAAACAACGGCCACGGTGGTGCACTACGGGAGAGCGCTGGGGAAGACCGTGATTGTCGTGCGCGACGGGCCTGGCTTTTATGTCAATCG
>JANLVM010000417.1:0-5151 GCA_031364015.1 Gemmatimonadaceae bacterium | reverse complement strand
TCAAGGCCGATCCACGCCACCCATCGTTGCACTTCAAGCGGGTGAAGCGATTCCATTCCGTCCGCATCGGAATGCATTATCGGGCGCTCGGCGTCGACGCGACGGATGGAGTGCTGTGGTTCTGGATGGGGGCGCATGCCGAGTATGATCGCGTCATTGCCTGACTGAGCGCTGTCGAATGGTTTGGCGGCGTGCCTCACGGAGACGGTAGAGTTGCGAAAGCCTACGATGATCGCGAGTATACTGGGTGACAGGACGCCGCCTCTGTCAGTGGTGGGGGCGGTTGCAGCCGAGTGGGGAGCGGACCGGCTGGAGCGTATCCGTCGGGTGCCACCCTGATCGCAGCAAGCCGGGAGGAAACATGGCAAGACTCGGAACGATGCGCGCTCTTCGTCAAGTTGGATTGCTGATTGGCATGGCCGCGTGCGGCGGCGGCACTGTGACCGATACGCCCGGGCCCGGCACTCCTCCCGTCGACACGACCAAGCCGCCAACGGTGCAGCGGGCGTCGGTGACCGCGCGGGTCACGATCGATCCCGGTGATGCGCGCCTGGCCCAGCTAGCGGGAATTGGTGTTGGAGGGCTCACTGTGCGGCTCATGTCGTCGCGGCCCAGTGATCCTGTGCGTACGGCGGTAACCGCCGCCGACGGAACGGTGCGCTTCGACAACCTGCTGGAGGGCGTGTACAGCGCAGCGGTGGAGCGCGTGCTGACCGCGACCGAAGTACAACGACTGCCTGTTGCCGATCGCGAGGCGTCCGTATTCGCCGGTGGCGCGCAGGTCGTGCTGTCGCCGCCGGCGCCGCGCGAAGTCGAAGTGGCGCTGGTGGGCGCGCGCCGTGGCTCGGTGGTGATCTCCGAGATTTTTGCCAACTATGGTCCGCCGAGCAGCGGCACGACCACCTACGTGTATGGCGGCTATCTGGAGGTGTACAACAACGGCGATAACGTTGCGTATCTCGACGGCATGATGCTGATGATGGCGGCGGGGTTCCACAGCTCGAGCACCAGCATCGGCGGCAAGGCATGCGACGAGTCGCCCAAGACGCTGCGGCTTGACAGTACGGCGGTGTATACCGGCACCATCATAGCCTTCCCGGGCTCTGGTCAGGAGTATCCTATCCAACCGGGCGAGGCGAAGGTGTTGGCGATGGACGCAGTGAATCACATGGTAGCCGCGCCGGAGAAGGAGCAGGTGGACCTGTCGCGCGCGCACTTCGAGCAGTTCTGGACCGACGGCGACACGGACAATCCGTTCGCGGTGAACATCGATCGCGTGTATGGCTCCACCGCCGGAGTGTTCGGACGGGGCATGCCATACTTCTCTGGTAGTCTGCAGCACGTGTTGCTGTCGCGGGCAGCGCGCGCGCGGGTGACCGAGGTTGTGATCACGAGTTGCGGTGCCACTGGCTGTCGACCGGCCACGATCGCTCGCGTGCCGAGTGAATACATTCTGGACTTGGTGGCACTGGAATACTCGCCGCTAGCGCCCGGATACGATGTGGCGCAAGCGCAGTATCCGAAGTGCGTCCCATGGACGAGTCCGTTCTACGATCGGGCGCCGGCGCCGCTGGTCGATACCAGAACGCGCAAGGCTATCTCGCGGCGTTCGCTCGGTCGCACAGCGGACGGTCGCGAGATCCTGCAGCGCACCCGGAATTCGGCTCGCGACTTCCAGCTGTCGGATCCGCTCAGGCGCTCACTCGATCGGTGAGATGAGGAGCAGTCGCCTTCCCTGAACCGTCGCAGCAACGGCGTTGAAATAGTGTAGCGCACGCGGGACAAGCTCACGCGATCTCGAGTATCGGGAGCCGCTCCTGCGCTCGCTCAGGAAGTAAGCGCGCTCACGCCGCAGTGCTCACCCACGGCTTGATCCGCCGCCGCACCGGCGCCAACGCCTTCGCCGCGACCTCGGTGGACGCCCTGCGCCGCGTTGAGTTACACTGGTATGAGGCCCACGGCATCGGGAAGCGGGATCTCAAGATCAAAGGTTACCTCGATCAGCCATGAAGCGAACCGCGAAGCAATTTGCGCTGTGCATCGAGAACGGCGGGAACGAAGCCTCGCTGATCCTCGGTAAGGTCTATCCCATCGTACCGGACGCCCGTGCGCAGAAGGACGCTCTCGTGCGCATCGTCGATGAGAGCGGCGAGGACTATCTCTTTGACGACGGGCAATTCGTGTTCGTCGAGTTCCCGCAGGCGGTGCGCCGCAAATTGCTCGCCCTGCAACGAGCCAGCTAACAGTCCAAACGAGTTTGCTGTCAGGGTCGCGCGCGTATGCGGAACGCCGAGCTTCGCGCGATGCCCGACACGTCCGCGCTGCTCTATTGGCCCCGGTAGGACCGTCCTCACCAAGGCCAATGGAATCGTGCGTGAACACGTACACGGCCTGCACACCCATCAGTGACGCTCGACTGGCCACCGCACCACTCGTCGCATCGAACGTTGGAAACGCCGTCGCTGCGTCGGCACGCAACTCCCCGCGCATACGAGGCTCGAACTCTGCCGCCAATTCCGGATTCGCCGCGACGTACGACGTCCACAGTGATTGCCACGCCGCGTGCGTTTCGGCCCGCCGGGCCACCTGTTCACGCCAGTGCGCACGCGCTTCATCCGGCACCGTGAACGGCTCGGGATAGTCCCAGCCATACACCGCGTTGGTGAGCGCGATCTCATCCTTCCCCAACGGTTCGCCGTGCGCCTTCGCCGTGTCCTGTCGATTGGGCGAGCCAAATCCAATGTGCGTTCGCGTGATGATCATCGTCGGACGCTTCGCGTCGGCCTTGGCGGCGGCAATGGCATCATTCATCGCCGAAAGATCGTTCACATCGGGCACGTGCAACACGTGCCATCGACTCCCGGTGGCACTGGTCGGGTCGAACGGCTTCGTCGAGATCGCCGTGCGCGCGGGTAGCGCAGCGGCGCTGTTCCAGCTGCGACGGGGTCAGAAGGCGGTGCTGTACCCGTCGTAGTTCGCGGGATTCCGGAACCGTGTGCAATAAAACGATGCGTTGACATCACTGTGCCAATGCGTTAGCATCAGATCATGCGCACCACCATCGACTTCGACGAATCACTGCTCGCGCGACTCCGCGATGAAGCGCATCGCGAGGGCGTGTCATTTCGTGCGCTGTTAACCCGGGTGATTCTGCGCGGGTTGGAACCGCCGTCGCCGACCAAGAACGTCGAGTACAAGGCGCCTAGCTTCAGCATGGGACAGGTGCGAGAGGGCATCAATCTGGTGAAGGCCCTCCAACTCGCAGGCGATCTCGAAGACGAAGAGATCATTCGGAAAATGACGCAGGGTCGCTGAACGGATGATTGTACCGGATGTGAATCTCCTGCTGTACGCAACCAACCGCGACATGCCGCAACACGAGCGCGCGCTGCGATGGATTGCGGATCTCATGCGGGGCGATGAGCCAGTAGGGTTTGCGTGGTTCGTCCTGGTCGGATTCATACGCATCGCTACCAATGCGCGCGTGTATCGCGCACCCATGACGGTCGCGCAGGCCCTCGGCGCTGTGGATGGCTGGCTCGGGAACCGCCTCGTGACCATCATCGAACCCTCACCAGCGCATTGGGAGATCCTGAGCGCATCGCTTCGCGAGTCGGGAACCGCGGGCAATCTTACAAATGATGCGCACCTCGCGGCCTTGTGCATTGAACGCGGCGCCACGCTCCACTCCGCCGACGGCGACTTCTCTCGCTTTCGCGGACTCCGATGGGTGAATCCGCTGCGCGCGTTCTAGCGCCAGCGAGCGCGCTGTGCTGCGCGCTCGATGTCCGCGATGCCTGATTCGCTTTACGTGCGGTCAGCCCCGCCGCTTCCAGCCCCCGACGCCGAACGGAACGCCTCCTTGAACGCATCGGTGGCCCGATCGATGACATCCCCGACGGTCTGTGCCGCGGCTCGCGCTTGGTCGGCGGAGTAGTCGGTGGCGTCGCGCACGTCCTCTCGCAATGACCGCTCGGCTTCCGATCCGCGACGGATGTATTCACCCGCCATGATGCGCGTGTAATCGCCCGACTGCTCCCAGCGTTGCAGCTCGGCCACCCGCACGGTGTGAAACGGGTGTTCACGAAGCGCGGTGTTCAGCACCTTGAGCACGCTATCCCACCCGGAGCCACCCACGTCGTATTCGGCGGCTTGCGCGAGGTACGCATCGAGATCGATTTCGTCGCCAAAACTGCGCCCGCCCGCAAGCTTGAGAAACGTCATCAAGCTCGTGCGCGTGTCTTGCGTTCCCAGGAGACCGGCCCGATCGGCGGACAGCTCCGACTTCCGATACCACTCGAGCAGCGCCAGCTGGAATGGCAGCAACGCAATCGATGCGAGGAGGGGCAGGGCACTCATGCCGAAGAACAGCACGATGACGGCGATCGTGCGGTACGTCGTGTGTCCCGTGATGATGTGGCCGACTTCGTGCGCCAGCACAAAACGCTGCTCTTCGGGCTCGAGCAGTTCAAGCGTGCCTGAGCTGATCACGATGAAGGGATTCCCGAATCCTACCGCACCCGCGTTCGCGATTGGCGTTTGCGTGACATACAGCTGCGGCTCGGGTTGACCGGTCTCGGGCCAATCGAGCGCCTCGAGGACTTCCTTGTACATCGCGTACAGTTGCGGGCGCTGCGTCGGTCCGATGAGGACCGCGTCGCCGAGGAAGAGGTTGCGCACGCCCTGTTCACCAAAGACGCTGGCGATCCGTCGTACAACCTCGGCAAAGCCGGGAATCGCGCGCAGGGTGTTGAGGGCGGCGCGGTCAGCCGGGTGTTCCCAACTGACGGACGAAATTTGCGTAAGCGGAGTGCGCGGCATGGGCGGGCGGGTTTGGGTGCCGGTCGGTTATGAGAGCCTACGGCCAAAACCCTCACAGGTTCCAGTAGTTCAACCGCTGCTCCCTATTACCTGGTTACAAGCCCACCAGCGCACCATCCAGGTCGGCGATCAGGTCTTCAACATCCTCAACGCCGCACGACAGCCGAACCATGCCATCGGTGAGTCCCATCGCCCGCTTCACGTCGGCGGGAACCGACCCGTGGGTCATAGTGAACGGGTGATTGGTGAGTGACTCGACTCCTCCCAGCGACTCCGCCAGTGCGAAAACGCGCACCTTTTGCAGGAACTGATTCGCGTTGTCCTGCGAGC
>JANLVM010000399.1:0-3331 GCA_031364015.1 Gemmatimonadaceae bacterium | reverse complement strand
GGGGGTGAGATTCGTCCCCTACTCTACCCACGGTTGACTCCTCCCGCCAGCACCTCGGCGGGTCCGCGTCCTCGCCACCAAACGCACCTGCTCAGAAGCGCAACAGCCGTGCCGGCGTCACGCGTGATGGATCGCCCACGTACGCCCAGCGGACGTTCACCATGTACGTGCGCGCCGCATTGCGGATGTCCACTGGCGTCACGGCGCGTAGCTCATCCACGAACTTCCCCGCGCGACGGTAGTCGCCCTGATACAACTCCGCGCGCGCCAGCATATTCGCTTGATCGGCGTTGGTCTCGTTGTCCAGAAAATATGTGACGATGAACTGCTGCACCAATCGCTCGAGCCCATCTTCGGTGATCTCGCCGTTCTTCATCGCGTCCACCTGCTCCAACATGATATTCAGTACTTCGTCCGGCGACGTGGTCGTCACATACAATCCGCCCATCGACAGGGCACGTTCAATGAACGGCGCGTTCACCGAGTAGGTGAGATTGCGTTTCGAGCGCACTTCGGCGAACAAGCGTCCCGAAACAACCGCACACGCAAGACGCAGCGCGGCGTAGTCCCTGGCGTTGGCCGGCGGCCCGAGAAAATAGCCCTGCAGATAGTTCGTAGGGAGCGTGCGCTTCTCAATCACGTAAGCACCCTTCTGATTGGGCGGCGCCGCAGGCAGTGACCAGGCGTAGGTGCCGCGCGGCAGTCGACCAAGGCTTTCGCGTACCAACTTCTCGACCCGTGTGCGCGACACATTCCCCACCACGACCAGTAGCATGCGCGATGTCACCAACTGCTCGGTGCGATACGCTTTGAGGTCGGCGACGGTGATTTTTGTGAGCGACGCTTCGGTGCCCACCGGGTCGAGCGCGTAGGGATGTCCCGCGAATGCGATGCTGTCGGCAAGGTAGTCCAGCAGGGCGTCGGGGCTGTCTTTTCGCTGACGCACACCCGTCACGTACTGTTCGCGCACCAGCTCCACTTCGGCCGCGTCCAACGTTGGCGCCAGCAGCCGATCGGCAAGGATCGCCCATGTCGAGTCGAAGTTGGGCACCGTTGAACGCAAAGCAATGGCGGTCCAGTCGACACCCGGACCGACGGCAATCACGCTGCCCAGTTGTGCCATCTTGCTGCGCAAGACATCGCGTGAATACCTGGAGGTGCCGTGTTCGGTGGCTTCAAGCAGAAAGTTCTCGATGCCCTGAGTGGCGGGGGTCAATTGCCGCACACCGCCCAACAAATACAAGTTGGCGGCCACCACATTATTGGCACTCACGCGTCGAAGGATGACCGGAATACCCGCAACCTCGAAACGCGTCGTGAGTGTGTCTTCGGCGGTCGAGGTGGTTGGCGTGACCGCAGGCCGAACGGGCGCTGCGCGCGTGACCGTCGCCTGCGCCCCAACCGAAGCGGGAGCCATCCACAGCAGTGCGGTGAGCCAACGCGTGGGCGTTTTCAGACGGGGGCGATTCACGGACGCACCACCGGACGTGTGGCAGGCGTCAGCAGTTCCTGTTCGGTCAGCGTGATCGACTTCCGTGCTTCTGGCGACAAGAGAATACTGGTCACGCGCGGTTTTCCTTTGATGTACGTGGTCGTGTATCGCATAAGGTCGGTGATGCGTTGTTGCGCCATTTGATCGGTGTAACCCATGAAGTAGTTGAGGCTCGCCACGCTCCACCAGAAGCCAATGGTGTGCGCAATCTCCGAGGCTTTCTCGATGCCGAACGCACTGGACGTCGTGCGCTGCGCTTTGACGGCCTCAAGCTCGCGCGGCGTCACATAGGTTGCATCGGAGAAACGGGCGATCTCGCGCTCGAGCGCCGCCAGCGCTGGCCGCAACTTCTCGGGTGTTGTCTGGCCGCTAATGGAGATTGGACCGACTTGGTTGAGCGTGTAGTAGTTCACGCCGACACCCTGCCACAAGCCGGTGTCTACGAGATTCTTCTGAAAGGTTGAGCCGGGCGTGTTGAGCGCATCGCTGAACACGTCGGCCGCATAGGTCGCGCCGGGGTCTTTGCCGACACTGGGTCCTTGCCACTGAATCAGTACGGCTACCGCATTGATCGGCTGCTCGATAATCAACGCCTTGTTGCCGTCGAGAGCCGGAATTGGAGGAATAGGATCAGCCACGAATGGATCGGCACCGCGCGGCCAATCGCCGTATATCCGTTCGGCCAGCGCGAACACCCGCTCCGGGTCGACATCGCCGGTGACGATGAGCGTGCTGTTGTTGGGCACGTAGTATTTCTTCTGGATGTAGCGCATTTGCTCGGGCGTGACTTTCGAAATCACGTCCCGATCGCCGATGGTATTCTTGCGGCTCGACTGGCCAGGATAGAGCAACTCCGTCGACTTCTGAATGAGCGCGAAACCGGGTTCGGCCTCATTGCGATCGTACTCGCCCAATACCACGACCTTCTCGCGCTTGAGTTCGTCCTCGCGAAACAACGGATTGCGCAAGGCGCTGGCCAGGAAGCGCAATCCACCCTCGAGCGAGTCCGCGGGCAGCGTGAGGTAATAATTCACCACTTCCTCACGCGTGCTGCCGTTGAACACGGCGCCCAGCTCAGCCGCGCGATCGGTGAACATGTCCGGTTCCGGCAGGTCCTTGTTCGCCTTGAAGAACATGTGCTCATACATGTGCGCAAGCCCCGCGTACTCAGGCGCCTGGGTAAACGCACCATTGCGCACGTCAATTTCCAGCGTTGCGATTGGTACGCCGTGATTCTCGACCACGATGACTTCAAGGCCGTTACTCAGCACCTTGCGACGGATCACCTTCTCCAGTTCCGCGCGTGACTGCGCGGGAAGCAACTGGGGTGTCATGACCGGCGCGGCGCTGGCGAGGACCAGGGCGAACCCGAGGTATCGAACACGGGCGCGTACACGCCGTCCGCAGACGCGTGGAAGATCAATCATGCGAGGACGAGTGGGAGTGTTGGCGACCAGCTGCTGCTCGCTCGGTACCCCGTGCTTTCCAGTGAGGGTCCGAGCGAAGTTCCTGTAGGATGCCACCGCGATAGACGGCGCCGCCAGCGCGCGCGATATTATGCTCTCCCTCCCTCACTCATTCGCCGTCGCCATGAACCGCTTTCTTCGCCCGGTCCTTGTTGCTGCACTCCTCGTCTTCGGCGCGGCATTGGCGTACGGTGCGTGGAGGAACCCCGAGCAGGGCGCGCTCGATGCTGCGGCCCGCGCCAGCGCGCCCGGGCGATTCGTGGCCTTGTCGGGTGGCACAACGCACTTCGAGGTAGCCGGGCCGGATACCGGACGCGTGGTGGTGCTGGTGCACGGATTTTCCGTGCCCTCCTACATCTGGGACTCCACGTTC
>JANLVM010000397.1:0-1855 GCA_031364015.1 Gemmatimonadaceae bacterium | reverse complement strand
CTCCGCGGCGCGCGACCACACCTCCTGCGCCTCGGTGCCGGACATGACGCTTCCCGCACCCTCAGGCGCTCCCGGCTTGATGTGCTCCGGCTTCACCGGCAAGGACGACGCCTCAAACGACAACGCGCGCAGTGCGGTGCGCAGCGCATCAGCGTCGGGGAATCGATCGCCGGGTGACTTGGCCAGCAAGCGCGCGACGAACGCATGCAGTGATGCCGGGCAATTCGGCAGCACATCGAGCAGTCGCGGCGGAGGCGAGTTCACGTGCGCCACCACCACCGCCGACGCCGTGTTCCGTTCGAACGGAAAGCGGCCGGTGAGCGCAAAGAACGTGAGCACGCCGAGGGAATAGAGATCACTGCGACCGTCGAGCGGATCACCGGTGACCTGCTCGGGACTCATGTAGTGCACTGTGCCGAGCACTGTGCCTGTCGCGGTGAGTGGCTGCGTTTCAGCCACGCGGGCGATGCCGAAATCGGTGACCATCGCGCGTCCCGACTTCCGATCGAGCAGGACGTTCTCGGCCTTCACATCACGATGTACGATGCCATGCGCGTGGGCAAACCCCAGTGCAGACGCGAGCTCGTCGAGGAGCGGGCGCAACGCCTCAAACTGCAGCGGTCCTTCCCGTGCTATCCGTTCGGCGAGCGATTCACCGTCGACGAAACCCATCGCGAAGTACACCACTCCATCGCGTTCAGCCGCGGAGTAGATCGGCACGATATTCGGGTGCGACAGCGCGGCCGCTGTGCGCGCTTCACGCAAGAACCGGCTTCGGACCTGCGCGTCAGCGGCGAGGTGTGGCGGGAGCGTTTTGAGCGCGACGTGGCGCTGTAGCTGCTCGTCGAATGCCGAGTACACAATGCCCATGCCGCCACGACCGATCTCGCGGTCGATGCGGAATTGCCCGTCGACGGCGCGCCGGAGCGCGTCGACGGTCTGGTTGTCGGGGCCTGTCACCACTGGACTCTCGCGTTCATTGGCCAAGGAGTTCGATCGGTGCACGAATTCCCGGCGCCTTGGCCAGACGCGCATCGCAGGTGACGAGCGTGGCGCGTAACCCCTCAGCCAGCGCCACGTAGCAGGCATCATACACGGTGAAGTTCTCGCGCAGTTCCCAGATCCGACCCAACAGCGACTCGTGAAGGTGGCGCTCCATAGGGAATCCCTGTAGCAGGTCGAGGGCCATCCCAGCCCGCGCCGCCGTCATGTCTGCGCGGAGTACATAGCGCCGTAGCACCTGCGCCACTTCAAGGTCAAGCAACGCGGGGACGTGAATCGCTTCGCCACCAGCGAACAGTCGCGACTCGATTGCCGACGCTGCGTCCGACTGCAGCAACAGCTCAAGAATAGCTGACGCATCCGCGACGATCACCGTGCCGCGCGCGCCGCGTCTCGCTCGGCACGCACGGCAGCCGCCGGCCGCTCGCGCACGTGAACGGGTTCCAACGCGGAGAGTCGGTCGCGCAACTCGGCGGGTGTGAGGCGCGCGGCCGACGCTTCGAGCTCGCGACGCAGGTAGTCCGACAGCGACATGCCGGCCAGCGCCGCACGCGCACGCAGGCGCCGATGGAGCGCTTCCGGCACATGGCGGATCTGGATCATCTTCGTCATGTGCAAAACATGCAAGCATGTGCTTTGCATGTCAAGTCGGTCGCGCGGGTTGCCGACGGTGCTGGAGCGGAGCGGTGATCGAGCGATCGCTGCACTGGTCGGCGTGCCGAGACGCTACGAGCCCCGTCCCAGCCGCCCTTCTACCTGCTCGGCCGCAGCAACCCCGTGCCACTGCGCTTCCTCGAACAGGCTCATGCCGCTGTGATCGGCGTGCGCGCAGTACACGCCGGGAGCAGGTGAC
>JANLVM010000378.1:0-8877 GCA_031364015.1 Gemmatimonadaceae bacterium | reverse complement strand
GGTCGCGGCACGCGTGTTCATTCCGCAGATACAGCCGATCATCGGCGCGGGCAACAAGCGCATCAAAGGCGGTCAGTACTCGCTGACCTGGCTGGCGGATCCGTTTGGCTCAAGGGCGCCGTTTAACCTTGACCCGGTGGCAGATCTGCAGGGCGCGGTGAACGCGTCACTGCTGGACGCGACCGCCAAGGCCACCACTATCACCGAGACGTCGGCGGTCGTCGGCACGCTGGTTGGTGCGACCACGGCCCGCCCGTTGCAACGCGTGCGGTTGCCGTTCACGATGACGTTCCGTGACGTCGATGGCAGAACCGAAGCGGTGAAGTTTGCCATGCTCAGACGGGCGAGCAACTCACGACTGCTGGGCTCGGGCAACGATACGGTTCGCGTGACGATTGCGGACAGTGTCTGGTTGCCGGGCGACACGCTGATCGTGCTGCAGCGGGTCGAGCGAGACAGCTCGGTCGGCACCGGTGCGGAGCGCTACGTGGTGGTGCAGGCCGACGGCACGAATGGCTTCCGCCCCATACCAGTACTGGTCCCCGACTCCATCGGCATCAACAAGTTTCTTGTGGCGTGCACGGGCGGTGTCACAGGATCGGGCGTGCGTCCAGCGGCCGACGGGGTGACCTGCAACCCGCTCGTCATCAACAGTCGAGGCACCCTTCCGGTTGCGGTCGGTACGGCTTCCGGTGGATACCTGCCAGTGCAAACGGGATGGCGACAGTTCATTGAGATCGCCCGCCCCTTCGACCAGCGCTCGGTGGTGCAGCTGGTGGCCACCCCGTTCTCGACCAACGCGACGGTGAGCAAGGCGGATCTGGAACGCGTTTCGGTGGTGCCAAATCCGTACATCGCGCGGTCGGACATCGATCAGTTGAGCGGTCGCACTCCCTTCGCTCGCATTTATTTCACCGGGGTACCCGAGCAAGGCATCTTGCGGATCTACTCGGTGTCCGGGCAGTTCCTGCAGGAACTCACGTGGACGAAGAACGATCTCCTCTATCAGGGCAACAATGCCCCGACCGGCGACCTTCCGTTCAACCTCCGTACCCGTGAAGGGTTGGATATGGCTTCGGGACTTTACCTCTACGTACTTACTGCGACTGGCGCCAGCGGGAACGGCCAGGTTCAACGCGGCAAGTTCGTGATCATCCGTTAACGGAGTGGCGATGAACATCCTTCGCATTATCGGCGCCGCTGGCGCCGCCACCGTCCTGCTGAGTGCTTCCGTCGGCGCTCAGGGGCCGGGAGGTATTCTTCCCACGCCGCAAGACACCCCGAATCGACAGGGTACGCGCGGCGCCAATTGGCTTCACCTCGGCATCGGTGCGCGTGGCGGCGCAATGGCCGGCGCGGTGGGAAGTTCGGTGTCCGGACCTACCGGTTGGTTTTGGAATCCGGCCGGTGCGGCGACATCTGAATCGTTCTCGCTGGCTGCAGGCCGTCAGAATCTGTTTGACGCGCTCGATATCAGTCAGACTTATGCGGCGGGTTCCATTCCGGTATTGGGCGGTGTCGTGGGCTTTCACCTGAACACGCTCTCCTCCGGGCCCATCAGGCGCACCACCGAACTGAATCCGTTCGGAGAACGTCTGGGCGGCAACGTGTTCGAGTGGAACTCGACCGTGGTGGGTCTCGGCTATGCCAAGCGTCTGACCGATCGACTCTCGGTTGGTGGCCAGGTCAAGTACATCACTGAAGGTATCCCCGATGCCGGTACACACTGGGTCGCGTTCGACATTGGTACTCAGTTCAACACCGGGCTGTACGGACTCACCATTGGCGGGGCGATCCAGAATGTTGGAGGCACGGCGCGGGCCAGCGGCGCATTGATTCAGCGGGTTATCCAAACGGCCGACGGTTCGGTGCTGTCAGAAGCACGGCGCGTGCAGGTGTTTACCAACAACACGGAACTGCCGGTCGAGTTCAGACTTTCCCTGGGCGCCGACCTGTTGGGCGGTGCGAACTCGTTGATGGGCGGCGCGAGCGGTAAGAACACGCTTTCGGCTGAACTTTCCGTCACCGATGCCACCGACTACAGCACGCAATACGCACTCGGCGCGGAGTATGGGTTCCGCAATATGCTGTTTCTGCGCGGTGGTAAGCGCATGTACAACGATGGTCGCGACCGCGGCGACGTCGGGTCGGTCGGCTTGACCGGCGGCTTCGGTCTGCGGCTCCCGATTCGTAGTCGCAGTCTGCGCTTCGACTACTCGTTCGAATCGGCTGGTGCGCTGCAGAACATCCAGATCTTTTCCTTCGAGGTTGGTAAATGAGCCGCCTGCTTCGCGCCCTCACGCTTCTAGTCGTCTCGGCCAGCACATTGTCTGCGCAGGTGCAGAACAGGCAGTTCTCGGTGGTCACTCGCGTGGGGTCCATTATTCCAGAGCGATCCGCCAGCTTGAACGTGGGACCGTTGATTGGCCTCGATACCGAGTACGCACTCAACAAGTACTTTGGCATTGGCACCAGCGTCGACGTGACGCGCACGAATACGCACCGCGAGGACTTCCTGACGCGTCTGCGCTATGGGAACGCGGGCCAGGGCGGTGGAGATTCGATCTACTACCAGTACGTCGGTCAGCCGATCAACACGATCAACATCGGCGCGTTCGGCCTCGCGCGCTTTCCAGTCGGAAAGTTGAGTCCGTTTGTCATGGCCGGAGTGGGTACGTACACGATGATTGCCAACACCCAGGTGAACGGAAAAGCCACGCGCAAGAACGAGATCTCGTATACGTTTGGCGGCGGCGTGTGGTTCAAGCTGGGCGACAAGGTGGGCGTGCAACTCGACGCCCGCGCAATGCAGTTCCAGAAGTACGAGCGGAATTTTCTGAATCCGGCGGCTGGTCGACCCGAACTCAGTACGCCGTTCCCGGAAGACTTCCCTGCTCCGCCACCGTCGAAGAAAACCGCGCTGAACACCATGTTAACCCTGGGATTTCGCTACATCCCGGGCGGCGCTACAGGGGGCAATTAACCGATGTCATTTATGCGACTTTTTATCGTCAGTGCGTTGAGCGCTGCCTTGGTTGTTTCGTCGGCCTGCGACGACAACCGCTCAACCAAGGCGGAACCGGTCGGGAGCCTCGGCTTCGGCACGAATTTCGCCAAAACTTCCTCGAACCTGCCGCGCGGTACCGTCACGTTTCCGGTGGCCATCGAGGCGTCGGCGACACCCAACACCGACTCGGTGATCGTCACGCTGGCCGGTCTCGACTCGCTGACCAGCGGGACGTACACGCTGTGGCTGGCCAACGACTCGGCCACGAAGTACGTGCGTGTGACCAACATGAATCTCACGGTCACGCGCGTTGACTCCACGATCAATGCAGCCGGCGATCCGGTATTTACCACAACCAACACGCCGCGACTGGGGGTGAGTGGGTTCCGAAGCGGTGGATCGAATCTCGCGTTCCGCTTGGCCACGGCCCGCGATGCCGCCACTGGAATCGCCGCGACCGATTCGCTTAACGTGGCGGTAATCAGCATCGAAACGGCAGCGACGGCTGGCACATCGCCGGGTGAAGTACGTCCGTTGTGGGCGCGGCGCAGTCAGGCCAATGCGGCCCGGGTGGCCGGCCTTCGCTTTGGTGACTTTGCGCGCGGTATACCGCTCGAGGCGGGCCGCCCAGGTGCCAATCAGCAGTACGCGATCGCGACCAGCAGCGTGGCGGGCGTGGCAACGATGACCATCATTCCGCGTGGACGCGTCGAAGTGCGTGGAAAGATAATGGTGGCAAACGACTCGAACTACTTCCGCCCGCCGGTCGGGTACTATTACAACGCGTACGCGGTCAAGTTCGATACCACGGGTCGCGTCAACGACACCTTGTACGTGGGTCGCCGCACCTCGCCGTATCCGCGGCGCATATCGCTATACGAAGTGGACAAAACCAACCCGGCGCCCGACGTGATTTTCGATACACCACGGGTGATCTTCGCGATGGCTACCCGGGTATCGACCGACACGATGCCCAAGGCCAACACCACGCCGCCGTGGAGCAATTTCGCTTTGGTGCGGGTGAACCTGCAGTCCAAGTATTCCGTCGAGGGGAGGATGGGGCCGAACACGATTCTCGAGGCCACGTTGCCCAAGTCGGTGCGGGGGCGGTAAACGCGCTCGAACGACTGTTGTACGTACGAACCGCCCGCCCGGAATATCCGGGCGGGCGGTTTTTCTTTGAACTCCGGACGGGTGAGCGACTGCAGGGGTGCCGCAGGGTGAGGGGGAAGCCTTCCGTTGCTGACTGGCGTCTGCAGTCCCCTATGGCGTCACGCGCACCACGCTCATTCTATTGCGATCGCCAACCCACAGCACACCATTGGCGGCCCGCACCGTCGTGGCGAACTGCAGTTGTCGCGACGAACCCACCACGCGTGGTTCGGGCGACAGCGATAGCTGAAACAGACCGTCCACGCCACCGGCCACGAACAACGCGCCGCCAAGAAAAGCCAAGTCGTAGGCGAACCGCGGTTCGTTGGCTACGCGAACACTGGCAATGACGCCGCCGCCCAACGATTCACGTCGCCACGCGATGATGCCTTCGTCGCCCATGGCGGCCGCAATCCACTCGGCGTTCGTAGCGATCGCGCGGGCTGTTGCGGGAAGCGCCATGCTGACCGTCGTGAGTGCGAGCTTCCCGTCGTTGCTGGTGACTTGCACGACCTGCGAGTCGGTGGCCACCCACCAGGCGCGGGCCACCGAATCGTAGGCCACCGACGACACCGGCTGTGGCAGCTCAAGACTATCGCTTCGCGCCGCATCGCCAGCGCCGAACCGCACGCGCACGCGTCGACCACTGGCGCTCAGCACCGCGTCACCCGATGCGGCCAAGGCGTCAACGGGACCGTCGGATAGCCGAGTGGCTGGACCGGCCAAGAGGCTGGCTTCCCAAAGCGCGGTCCCGGTGCCGAGCACCAGCGATCCGCGGCTGGGCACAATGGCCACTTGGCGAAGCGCGCTCAGACCATTGGCGCGACGGCGCAGCGCTTTAGGCGACGGCGTGGCCGACAGCAGCTGCACGCCACTGTCACTAACTACGGCGATAAGCGAATCGCGTACATCAATAAATGTTGGTGGCGCGAGGACGCGTCCTTCGCCGAATCCGAACTCGATGACTTCACCAGCGCGCGGTGCAAACGCGCGTCGCTGCGCGTCCAGCTCACGTCCGATAAACAAACCGGCGATGGCACCACTGGTCACCAGAAAAGGCAGCGCGCAATCCAGCGGCTGACATCCACTGGACCGCGTGCCTTTCTCGCTGAGAAAGTAATAGCCCATCGCGAGCACGGATCCGGAGAGCGCCCCGAATGCGCTCGTGCGCGCCAGCGTACCTCCAGCGGGTCGGCGCGGGTTATTCGGCGGTGTCATGCTTGACGGTCCAGCGCGAGGCGTCGCTGACTGCGCGGCGACCGGCACGGACCACGAAAGTCCGAGCACCGCTGCGACCGTTACCAACACGGTCCGGCCGTCTCGAGCTGTCCAACGTTCCGAGATACGCATATCTACTGACCTCGTATGTGAAACTGCCGCTGTGTACGCGTGACCTGCCCGGAGATGCGATCGGTGACGATCAGTTCGAGATGATAGCGACCAGCCGGGGCACTCCCCAATCCCAATGTGACGACTTCTGGTACGCGATCACGCGCACTGAGCGCTTCGTTCCGTTCGAAGCGAAGCCCCATCTGCTGGTCTCCTTCTGTGCTGAGTCCGAACATGTCGGAAAGTCCACCAAAGAATCGGCGCGTGCCACTTGGGCCACGGTCAATCTGTTCCAGGGTGACGATCATGCGCAGCTCGTACTTTACGCGACCATCCGCGTCCGACCGCAAGCCGTAATTCTCCCAGTACACGGAAAATGTATCGCGCTGCGCGAGCACCAGATCACCGCGTGGCACGAGACCGATGGTGTTCCATCGGCCCACCGTCGACCCCGGTGACGCCAGCCGATCGGCAAACACGAGATCGCTGACGGACAGTTTTGATGCGTCGGCCGACAGCATGCTCAGGTCTGCCTGCGCGCGCGCCATGGCGCCCACCAGCGCGGCGTCGCGCACTTCCACGCGCACTCGAATATTGGCGTCGGCGGCAAGGGTATCAACCCACAGTCTCGACACGCGACGGGTGGTGGGTAGCGCCACCACCAGGGTGTCTATCCGCGCGATTTTGAGCGCGGCGAGCGGACCAATGCGCACCGAGGCTTCGAGTGCGCCACGGTCGATTTCTGCGGCGGCGTAGAGCCGCTCGATCGGGACACTCGCGGCAATCATCAACTGCCCTTTGTCTGGCGTGACGCCGCGGAATCGCGCGATCTGAATGGGCACTGTGTCAACGGCGAGCGCGATCGCCAGATTGTCGAGCAGGAACGGGGCTTCCTGGCGTTGTTCTTCGGCATATCCCCGATGATTGCCGGCGAAGAAGGCGGCATTCATGGCGGGAGGGCCGGTGAACACGAACTCCACTTCTGTGCGCGGATAATACCAGACGGTAATCACGCGACCGACAGCGTCTTTGGCATCGGCGTCTGACGTTGGCGCGAACGTCGCCACCGTGGGCGGCTCGCCGTAACGGGCAATGATCAAGCCGCGGTCGGTGCGCCATCCCACTTGCCGCGTGTCGGCGTCGGTGAATCGCAGGTCGGCGTACGCCATGCGCGCGAGAAATTCCAACCGCGCCTCGTTCTCCGGCGTGGAGAGCATCGGATCGGCCGCCTCCCAGAACGCGCTGTCGGTGCGGGCCCGTTCGTCCGCACTCAGCCCATCGATACGCACCGAATCGCCTTTGCGGGTGATGCGGCCAAGATGCGTGATTTCCGCGCGCTCCGAGGGGGAGAAGCGCGCGAGGGCGCGCTCGAACATCGTGGTGGCCTGCGCGAGCTGTCCGAGTTTGTACGACGCCAGGCCGCTGGCCATCAGCACCCGCGCCGGCGCACTGTCCACGCCGGTGAGTGGCGTGGCGATACGACGCATTTCATCATAGCGACGTTGGTCATACAGCAACCCCATGAGTGACACCGCGCTGGGCGCGTGCGTGGGCCACGACGTCAGGGCGCGACGAAAATATTCTTCGGCGTCTTGTCGATCGACTTGTCCCGAGTTCTCGATGGGTTGCCCGAGACTCTGCAGAAACTCACGCGTGTAGTGGAGTCGCGCCCGCGCGGCGATGGGATCGAAAATGATATTCGTGGTGGTGTATATCCATCGATCGCGACCGGTGAGGTAGCGGCGCTCCTTGATCGTTCCCAATTCGAACGCCACCTCGGCTAACTGCACCGGATCATTGTTCCTTACGGCGACCGCCAGAGCTTTGCGGAACAGCCGTTCCGCTTCGATGCGCCGCATGGGTGTCTTGAGGCGAATGCGACCGATCTCGATGAGATACCGCGGATTGCGCGGATCGATATCGTTGGCGCGATTGAGCAGGTACGCGGCGAGGAACCGACGCGGCGAATCGACCAGGCTCAGTGCGGTGGTGCGAGACAGCATCAGACCGCGCCAATACAGCGCATTCACGTCGCGCGGCGACTGATCGGTGGCACGCTCCAGCAGCGCCAGCGCATTCGCCGTATCTCCGGCGGCGGCATGGTCGAGCGCGGCACGCACCAATGAATCGGTGGGTGCTCGCAGGCGCGGGGACTGCGCCGACACGGTGGTCGCGCCAGTCAGTGCAACGCCGAGCATCACCACCACGATGACAACAGCGGCGCGGAGCGCGCGAGAATGTACGACGTCGTGGCGCATGCTCAAATGTGCGTGACATCGCTCAGAGATGGAACTGTTGGTGCGTCGGCACGTAGAATGCCGAGATGGTCCGCGCGCGCCGATTCGTCCCACCGTGTGCTGAAGTGATGCCGTGAGTCGTTTCGTCACGCACGGTGACGGTCGCGGTCGCCGTTCAAACCTTCCTCGCTCCTGGAGTTGTCCTGATGTCCCGTGCCCCGTTTCGTGCCCCGTTTCCGCGCCGCGTGCGCGTTCTGTCTGTCGCGCTGTCGGTCCTGGTCGGTGCGCTCGCTGTCGCTCCTTCGGCGCACTCGCAGGCCTTCAACTATCCGTCGCTCCAGCTGCCGACGGCGTCAACGCGCGACTATACCGCGGCGCTCACTGGCGGTGCCGGAACGACGGTTGTCTTTCAGTGGCGCGAGGGATGGGGTGTCGGGCAGCATCTGCAGCTCGATCTTGGCCTCGCCGATCGCAAGGGCAGTGAAACATTGCTGTTGCTCGCGGGTGGATCGATTGGTCGCGAGTTGGTGCGGGGTTCGGGCGAACAACCGCTCGACCTGCTGCTTTCGGCAGGAGCGGGTGTCGCGTTCGGCAGCGGTGTGACACTCATTCGAGTGCCGGTCGGGATCAGCATTGGCCACAGCTTCGAACTCGACCAGGGGATGTCGCTCACGCCCTACGTGCATCCCCGCGCGTCGCTGGACCTGTGCAACAGCTGCGGCGTTCGACGGGGGAACCGATCCGAACTGAGTCTGAATTTTGATTTAGGGGTGAATTTTCAGGTGAATCGAGAGTTTGCGTTGCGAGTGGCGGGGGCCTTTAGCGGATCGGATCTGTTGGGGACGGAAGATACGTTCGGGGTGGCAATAAACTGGACGCCGCGGGCGTTAGTTCGGACACCCTAACCGCGACTGCAACTGCAACGACGCTATCAGGGCGAAAATGCAAGGGCGATCAGTTAAGACGCATTACCAATCGCTGATCGCCATTTTGCCCTGATAGCGGGGTTGCTTTTTCACGTTTCACGGCGCTTAGCCGTTCGCTGTTCGCCATTGTGCCCTGATTGCGTCGTTGCAGTTTCACGTTCCCTGCATATTGAACACTGCGGCCAAGCTCAGCTGTAGTGACGCGATCCATTATTCGCCTGTTATG
>JANLVM010000373.1:0-3185 GCA_031364015.1 Gemmatimonadaceae bacterium | reverse complement strand
CCAAGCGACAGACCTTCCGCATTCACATCGTCCAGCGCTGTCGTCATACCCCTGCGTGGTACAGTCAAAAACCACATAACTGAACAGTATTGGACCTAAACGCGCTGCTGGTCGTACACCCTGATTTTGAGGTGGGAGGTGGGAGGTGGGAGTTTAACGTCTTCCGGGCGGCAGGGCGGAGGAACTGACGCAGGAAGCAGGTGGCAGGGGAGGCGGGGAGCTTATTGCACCGTCTTTCTCGTTTGCCGCAGCGTGTACTTGCGATAGGAGTCCATCATGCGACGCATCTGCTGAAGCTCGTCGATCGTTGCGTCCGCATCGGATCGCGATGCAGTCGTTGAATCAGCACCCGATGGCTCTCGAGCTCGAACGCCGAGGCGATCGCGAGAGAGATGAATCGCGCGCACTGGGCCGGCGAGATCTGGCCGACGCTTGACAGGACTTTGCATTCGCAACCATCGCATCAAGCGCGCGCAGGATCATCACCCTCTCCACGCGCGCCCGTCCATGACAACGCCGCCCGCTGTTCGTCGCATGGCACCCCTTCCCCTCTCCATCCTGTCGCAGTTCCTCCCTCCTGCTGCCCGGAAGACGTTCAACTCCCTCCTGAGGTTCCTCGTCCTCCTCCCTCAGGTGATTGTGCCCCGCCGCTACCGATCGCGCCGCCGCGCCGTAGGCATCGTCGCCAGCGCCTCGCGATTCTTGCGCGCTGCTCCACGCGCTGCGGCACCACTCGCCTTCGGATCGAAACGCGCCGCCGCCGACGGTTCCATCGAGCCGCGAATCGCTGCCGTGCGCAATGACGAACGCATCGTGGACGCCGAGAACGCGCCAGTATTCGAACCCGCCACGATGGTCGTGTTGTAACCCACCGCAAACGCGCCGCCGACGGCGTCCGGCGCGCCCGACATCGACCACAGCAGATCGGTGGTCCCGGTGTTCATGCTCTGCCAACTCGTGCCGTTGTAGCGCAGAATCGTGCCGAGATCTCCGGTCGCGTACACATCGAACACGCTCGGACCCCACACGGAGGTAAGCGCCTTGGCCGAGCCGATAGAGAACGGCGACCAGGCGATGCCATTGTAGCCGTACGTGAAGCCCAGCAGGCCATCTTGGTCGGCGCCAACGGAGATGATGTTGGTCAGGCCGCTCATCCAAATACCGAACAGTGTATTCGCCGCATTCGGCGAGGCGAACGTCGACCACGCGAGACCGTTGTAGCGCATCACGAGGCCGGTCGTCCCGGTGGCGTAGACTTCGTTCGCGGATACACCGTACACCGAGAGTAACGTGGCGCTTCCGGCCGTCGCTTGTACGGACCATGCGGTGCCGTTGAAGCGCAAAATCTCACCCACGTCGGTTACCGCGAACACATTGGTGGCACTGCTGCCCCACAAGGCGAATACCCGGCCCGTGGAGGGAACGGTCATGGCGGTCCACGTCGTGCCGTTCCAGCGAAGCACGGTGCCATTATCGCCACCGGCGAACGCGTCGGTTGCGGAGAGCCCCCACACGGCGTACAAGTTGGCCAATGATGGAGCACTCTGACGCGTCCACGTGCTGCCATTCCATCGATAGATGAATCCGTACTCGCCGACCGCCCACGAATTGTTGGTGGCCGTTGTCCAGACGTCGAGCAAATCAGGCGCGAAATTGACCGTGGTCCACGTCACACCGCTTTGGCGTTGGATCGAACCACGCTGTCCTGCGGCCCAGACATTGTTGAACGGATCAACGTAGATGCCGAAAACGGAAACCGGGTAGCTGGCCGACGACGAGGTGAGTGTGGTTCCGTCGACTTGATAAACCCCGTTCTGACCACCGATGTACATACGTCCACCGTTGGCGCCGCTCCCGCTTACGGTGAAAAAATCGTCAAGCACGCCGTTGCTGTTCACCAACGTCCAAGTCGTCCCGTTGTAACTCAGCACGCCGCCAAACTTTCCAACGACGGTCACCGCGCCGCCCGCGATACCGCTCACCGCATTCAAATCATCTCCAAAGGGCACCGTCTGACGCTGCACGACTGTGCCATTGTACTTGAGCACCTCACCCGCGTTACCAACGATGATGGTGTTGAGTCCCGATGACCAAACACCGTTCAACTGCTGTGTGGAGTTGGTAGTAAGGGCAGACCAGACGGTGCCGTTCCAGCGCAGTGCGGTGCCATTGTCGCCGACGGCGTATGCGGTCGTCGCGTCCTCCATCCAGACGGCGCGTAGTGTGCGGGTCGTACCGGATGCCATGGCGCTCCAGGCGGTGCCGTTCCAGCGCGCGATCACGCCGTTCGTTCCCACCGCCATGAGGTTGTCAGCGGTGGTGCCTTGAATCGCGAGGAACCTGGTTCCGAACGCGGTGCCGCTGGCGCTGAGCAACCAGTTGGTGCCATCGTAGCGGTAGATGTCGCCCCCGCTGGTGCCACCATTGATGGAATTGATCGCGAACGCAGAGAAGTTACTGAAAGCGATCACGGCAATGAGATCATCATACAAGCTGCCGTTGAGTCGCGAGGATGCCCACGCCGTGGCCAGTCGCGGCACCACGGTCACCGTCACCGTGTCACGCTTGGAGTTATCGGCTTGCGACGTGGCCGTGATGAGCGTTGACCCGGCGGTGACTGCGCTCACCAGACCTGTCTGCGTGATACTGGCCACCGCAGGCGCGGAGGAACTCCACGTGACCTCCCTGGAGACCAGCGGATCGGCCGACACGGTTGCGGTGAGTGTGGTACTCGCCCCCGGATTCAAACCGATCGCCCGTTGTGTGATAGCGACCGCGATCGGTCGCGGTGCTACGGTAACGACCGATGTCGCCGACTTGGTGGTATCAGCAGTTGAAAGCCCGGTGATGGTCGCCGTGCCGAGTGCGACCGCTGTAACAAGTCCTGCGGCGTTCACAGTGGCCACCGTGTTGTTGCTGGAGCGCCAAATGACGGTCGTAGCGAGCGTGCCTTCGGCGACAACGGTGCCGACAAGCGGCTGGGTGCCACCGATGAACAGCGACGCTGTGGCCGGTGCCACGGTAATGCTGCGAATGACCGGTACCACGTTGATAATGGAGGTGCCCTTGAGTGCGGTATCGGCGAGCGATACGGCGGTGATCGTTGTGGTGCCAAATGCCACGCCGCGCACAACGCCAACGGCGCTGACCGTCGCCACGGCCGGCGCGCTGGTACGCCAGGTGAC
>JANLVM010000370.1:0-2509 GCA_031364015.1 Gemmatimonadaceae bacterium | reverse complement strand
GTACGCGTCTACGGCAAGTTTCGCTCGGCGCCGAGCGGTTCCTCGCCGAGATCCGCACCACAGCCAATCTGCAGCATCCGCACATTTTGCCGCTGCACGACTCCGGCGAAGTGGACGGCGTGTTGTACTACGTGATGCCGTTCGTGAAAGGGGAACCGCTGCGCGATCGGCTCAACCGGGAGACGCGGCTGTCCGTTCACGACGCGATCCGAATCGTTCAGGAAGTCGCCGATGCACTCGACTATGGCCCAAGTCAGGATGCAGCACTTTGATCGCGACATCACGATCGTGCTTGAGATCGTGCGCGAGATACACGGTGGCCATGCCGCCCTGCCCAAGTTCGCGGTCGAGGCGGTAGCGGTCAGCCAGGGCAGAGCTGAGACGCTCCATGATGTCGGTCACGACGCCCTCACGGTGCACATGGGCGCGCGCTCACCATGCGAGCACGTCGAGGCCGGGGATGTCGGCGAAGTCGTCGGGATTCATCGTCACCACGGTGGCGCGATGCACCAAGGCCTGCGCGGCGATCATGCGGTCCAGCAGTTTGCGACGCGAATAACCGACACGCTCAACAATCGTTCGATAGGCGTCGGCAGCAGCATCGTCGAAGGCAAGCGTCGGGATCGCGCTCAGCACGGCATCAAGGCGCACACGTCTGAGCGGCGCGTCGATCGGATCGCGATACACCCCGCCTTCGAGTTCGACGAGCGTGACGACCGACATCAGCACCGCTCCGTCGAGCCGAGACAACCGCTCGGCGACTGCGGGATTTCCGTCGCGCAAGTGGATCGCAATGTTGGTGTCGAGCACGAAGGACACGCCTCAGAGCCCCAGGCGCTCGGCCAGTGGCTCTTCGTCCCGGCGCTCGATCGAGCGCGGCGCCGGCGTGGAACGCAGCGTCGCCAGCATCTCGATGATGCTCGTTGCGGCCGGGTAGATCGTCATCACGTTGCCGGAGCGAACAAGCACGAGCTCAACATCGTCGCCGAAGGCGACATCTTTCGGGAGCCGCAGCGCTTCACTGTTGCCACTTCGGAATGTGCGACTGCGGGCGACTGCCATGTATATGCCTCGAGGAGCGGGATATACGTGTATATACCGCACAGGACTCGGCGGCGCAAGCTACGGTGAGGAGAAATCGCCGGTCCGGCTCGCGATCCATGCGTTGGTGCACCGCGTCAAGGATCGTCGGTACGCGCTGCACCTCATCGATCACAACCCAACGGCTTACCGCACTCGCGTCGCCACTCAGCGGTTAGCGAGGACGGCAATTGACGGAATGATTCAACCATACTTGAAAAATGTCGTGACAAAGTTCAAGTTGTATTGAAGCCAAATGATCCCCGCCAGATACCTCCTCCCCAGCCTCGGTCGGCTCGCCGCCGATACCTTTGTCCTCGTCTCCGGTCCTCGCCAAGTCGGCAAGACGACCGTGGCACGCGAATGGCTCATGGCGAAGCCGAATGGGCGATACCTGAACTGGGACATCGCCGCCGATCGCGCCGCCATGCTCCATCGCGACTTCCCGGGCCGCTCGCTACCCGGCGCACTTGTCCTCGACGAGATTCACAAATACCCGCGATGGAAGTCATGGCTGAAAGGACTCTACGATGCACGTGCGTCGCGCGTGCCGACCGTTGTGACCGGCAGTGCCCGACTCGATATCTATCAGCGCGGAGGAGACTCACTCCTTGGACGCGTGGCGCACCTACGACTCCATCCGCTCACGATCGGCGAACTGACACGGGACCCGAACGCGACGATTGAAGCACCAGTTGATTGGCTCAACCTTGGCGATGCCACCGCGCCGTTTGACCTCTGGACACGGCTCGAGCGTCGCAGTGGGTTCCCCGAGCCGTTCTTGCGCGACGACGCACGGCAACACCGACGCTGGTCCAACCGTCGACGCGCATTGCTCATTCGTGAAGACCTTCGCGACCTCACCCAGATTCGACAGCTCGCACTCGTTGAGCACCTCGCGCTGCTCCTCCCGGAACGCGTCGGCTCGCCACTCTCGATCAATGCGCTGCGCGAAGATCTCCAAGTCGGACACGATACCGCGAGCGCGTGGATAGAGGCGCTGGAGCGCCTGTACTACGCGTTCCGTATCGCCCCGTTCACTAAACGGGTGGCGCGCGCGCTCACCAAAGAGCAGAAGTTGTATCTCTGGGATTGGTCACAGGTCGAATCGGAAGGCGCGCGATTTGAGAATATGGTCGCCAGCCACTTACTCAAAGCGGTGCACTACTGGACCGATCTCGGACTGGGCGACTTCGATCTCCGCTATGTGCGCGATCGCGAGAAGCGCGAAGTCGACTTCGTGATCACCGAATCACGGCGTCCGGTGCTGCTCGTGGAGTGCAAACTCCGTGACGAGTCACCTCACGCACCGCTGCTGCACTTTCAGTCGATGCTCGGCGGAATCCCTGCCGTCCAGCTCGTCCGCACGCCATCGGTGGATCGGCGCATTCCCGGTGAATCCGTACGCATTGTGTCCGCCGTAACGTGG
>JANLVM010000353.1:0-16715 GCA_031364015.1 Gemmatimonadaceae bacterium | reverse complement strand
GATGCGACGCGCGCGAGCGGCTCGAGACTGGTCGGCGATGTGCACTTCGCGAGCGTGGTCGAAGTCGCCTCGAAGATCACACCAGTCCCTGGTGGCGTCGGACCGATGACAATCGCCATGCTGCTGCGCAATACCGTGCGCGCCGCAGAGCGCGCATCGCACTTGACGTCGGTCTGACGACGTGTCGGCCCGGTATTCAGGACGCGATGGACCATCGCCATCCGGCGACTTTGCCGTGCCCGGCAGTGATCCGGCCAATGCGATTGCCGTGCATACGCTGACCTCAGCGGCGAAGGATCTGGTCGAAGGCGCGTTTCCGCCGCTCTGGGTCCGCGGCGAAGTCAGTGATTTCAAGGCCCATCGCAACGGTCATTGGTATTTCGCGCTTCGCGATGCCGATGCGCAGATACGCTGTGTCGTGTGGAGCACACAGCAGCGACGCATTCCGGCCGCTCCCGACGACGGCATGCAGATTGTCGCGTTCGGCCAGATGACCGTGTGGCCTGTTCGCGGCGATCTCCAGTTCGCCGTGCGAGCGATCGAAGCCGATGGCCAGGGACTCTGGCGCAAGGCGCTCGAAAAAACGCGGCTGCGGCTCGAGAAAGACGGACTCCTCGATCCGGCGCGCAAACGTCCACTGCCGTCGTTTCCACGACGAATCGCCATCATTACGAGCCCCGACGGGGCCGCGTTGCACGATGTGATCACGGTCGCACGCAACCGGAGCGCCGATGTCGAGATCATCATGGTAGCGGCGAAGGTGCAGGGTGAGGGCGCGCCAGAGTCGCTGGTTGCCGCCATCGATCGGGTGTGCCGATGGGGAGGTGCCGACCTGCTGATTATTGGTCGTGGCGGAGGGGCCCGCGACGACCTCTGGGCGTTCAATGATGAGCGCGTGGCACGGGCCGTGGCTGCCTGTCCCATCCCCACCATCTCGGCCGTTGGGCACGAGGTCGACGTGACCATTTGCGATCTCGTGGCCGACGTGCGCGCGGCCACGCCATCGGCCGCAGCTGAACTCGCCGTCCCCTCACGTCGAGAGGTCATCGCGCGTGTTGATGCGTTAGGGAAGCGACTCGCCGCAGCCGCGCAACGGCGCGCCGATCGCGCGGTAGCCTCGCTGGGGCAGGTACAGAAGCGTTTGTCGGTGGCGGCGAGTCGACTGGTTGAGCGACGGCGCGCGCGCGTTGAAACGTTGGCGGGCCGACTGCAAGCGCTTTCACCTTTGGCCACGCTGGGTCGTGGTTTTGCGGTAGCTCGCCAGCTCGACGGCACGACCTTGAGCAATCGCGCGCAGTTACCCACCGGCATGCTGTTCGAACTATGGTTGCGCGATGGAATCGTGTCGGCGCACGCGGGCGAGAGCCGACCACTGCCGGCGAGTGCACCGCTGTCCATGCTGCCGGAGTGGCCATGACATTCGAACAGTCGTTGCATCGTCTTGAGGACATCGTGCGCGAGTTGGAGCGTACCGACGTCGATCTCGACCGCGCGTTGTCGCTGTTCGAAGAGGGCATCGGTCACCTTCGCTCGGCGGGGCAGGCCTTGCACCAGGTCGACGCCCGCGTTCAGCAGTTGGTCGAAGCGGCGGATGGCTCGTTTTCTGTAACTGCGCTTGGGGGCTGAGGCGTGCCGTACACGGCCGATACCGAATCGCTCGAGCGGGGTGTCGTCGTCGCGCGCGAGGCGTTGCGGGAGGCGCTCGACGTGATGTGCGCGCGCTGGCTCGGTGATATCGACGCGCGCACGGCCGACGCGATCCGCTATTCAGTGATGGGGGAAGGCAAGCGGTTGCGCGCGATCCTGCTGCTGGAGGCGTATCGCGCGTGCGGTGGGAATGGGAATGCCCATCATCTCGCGGCGGCGGTTGAAGTCGTTCATGCCTACTCGCTGGTGCACGACGACCTCCCGTGCATGGATGACGACGACGTGCGGCGCGGACAACCCACGGTGCATCGAGTGTATGGCGTCCCGGTGGCCACGGCGGCGGGTTTGGCGATGGTCCCGCTGGCGGCGCGCCAGGCGTGGCACGCGTCGCTGGCGCTGGGGCTCCCGGAACTTGAGGCGGCGGAGATCGTACGGGAACTCATGCAGGCGTCCGGCGGCGGCGGCATGATTGGCGGACAACTGCTCGATCTCGAGGCGGAAGGGGTGCATGTGACCGTGGCGGCACTTGAGCGCGTGCACCGCATGAAGACCGGTGCGTTGATCACGGCGTCGGTAACGCTGGGCGCGCGGGCCGCGCGGGCCACCGGGCGTCAGCGGCTGGCGCTGGCGCACTACGGCGCCGCGATCGGACTTGCATTTCAAATCGCCGATGATGTCCTCGACGTCACCGCCACGACGGACCAATTGGGAAAGACGGCGGGTCGGGATCTCGATCTGAACAAAAGCACGTATCCGGCGCTGCTGGGTATCGAGGGAGCAATTGCCAAGGCAATCGCGTTGGTCGACGAGGGATGTGCAGCGCTTGCCGAAGAGCAGCTGCTGACACAACCACTTGAACAGTTGGCTCGCTTCATCGTTGCACGGCGATCGTGAGCAGGCCGCGTCACTCTGGCGCAATTCGTTGCGCGCTGTCACTACCGATTCCCACATGTCTATTCTAGAGGGCATTCATTCCCCGGCCGATCTTAAGGCGCTGTCTCGTGACGACCTGCGCGTCGTGGCGCGGGAGATGCGCGAGCGACTTATCGATGTGTGCTCGCGCACGGGCGGTCACATCGGTGCGGGGCTTGGCGTCGTCGAGCTCACGATCGCCTTGCACACGGTCTTTGATACGCCGCGCGATCAGTTGGTGTGGGACGTGGGTCATCAGGGCTACCCGCACAAGGTGCTCACGGGACGGAACGCGCGCATGGAGACCTTGCGACAGGAGCACGGCCTGTCCGGTTTTCTGAAGCGAACCGAAAGTGTGTACGACACCTTTGGTGCAGGGCATGCGGCAACGGCGATTTCGGCGGCGCTCGGGATCGCTGCGGGACGCGATGTGAAGGGCGAGCGCTTCAAAGTGGCCGCCATCATCGGCGACGGCTCGATGGGGTCAGGGCTGGCGTACGAGGGACTGAACAACGCCGGGCATTCGGATCGCGATATCATTGTCGTGCTCAATGACAACGAGATGTCGATCGCGCCGAATGTCGGCGCCATGCTCTAGTATCTCACGAGTATTCAACGCAATCCGTTATACAACCGCGTGCGCTCAAAGATTGGTGACCTGGTGGATAACGCACCAGCGCCGTTCACCGGGATGAGCACCCTGGTACGGAAGTGGGAGGAGAGCGTAAAATCTTTCCTCACACCGGGGGTGCTCTTCGAAGAGTTGGGCTTTCGATACTTCGGTCCTATCGATGGGCACGACCTCGACGCGTTGCTCGATACGTTCGCCGCGGTGCGCGGCATGACGACGCCGCGACTGGTGCACGTCATTACGCAGAAAGGGCGCGGGTTCCCCGCTGGCGATCACGGTGAGAAATGGCACGCCTTGCCGCCCGGACACGATCCGGCGACCGGCAAACAACTCAAAACGAGTACAGCAAATCAGGCGTGGACCGCCGTGTATGGGCAGGGGTTGCTGGAACTTGGCGCTGAACGCGACGACGTCGTCGTCATCACCGCCGCCATGCCCGGTGGCACGGGTACCGGTGCGTTTGCCAAGGCGTACCCCAGGCGTTTCTTTGATGTGGGAATTGCCGAGGGACACGGCGTCACCTTTGCAGCAGGCCTCGCGACCTGTGGCTTGCGACCAATCGTCACCATCTATTCGACGTTTCTTCAACGCGCGTATGACAATATCATCCACGACGCGGCCATCCAGCACTTGCCCGTGATCTTCGCGATGGATCGCGCAGGCCTTGTGGGCGAGGACGGGGAAACGCATATGGGCCTGTATGACATTCCGTACATGCTCGCCGTACCGGGCATGACCGTGACGGCACCGCGCAACGGTGCGGAAATGCTGGGACTGCTACGCGCCGCCGTCGAGCATACGAGTGGTCCGTTCAGTGTGCGATACCCCCGCGACGCATCGCCAGACATCCCCCCGGCGATGTCGCAGATTGCCGCGACCCCGTACGGCACGTGGGACGTCGTGCGTCGGGGTCGCGACGTGGCCCTGCTCGCCGTGGGGACGATGGTGGAGACGTCGCTGGCAGCGGCCGACGCACTCGCCGCCGAAGGGCTCGACATCACCGTCGTCAACTGCCGATATCTCAAGCCCTACGACGAGCTGACGCTCAACGCCGTGCTCGCGGAGCACACGCAAGTCCTCACGATCGAGGAAGGCTCCGTGGTGAATGGATTCGGCGCGTACATGTGCGCCATCATTCAACGGCTCGCACCGACCGTACGCGTGACCACGCACGGGGTGCCGGATCGCATCATCTACGCGGCCTCGCGCGCCAGGCAACTGGCGGCGCTGGAACTCGACGCGCCCGGTATTGCCAATCGCGTGCGCGCCCTGCACGGTTCCGAGGCATTGGCCGGCTGATGCGCGTTGGCATTATAGGTCATCGTGGATACGTCGGACTGCCCGACATCCTGAACACGCTGCTGGAGATCGCGCCACCGCTCGGACTGACGCTGGCGTTTGAACCCGAGCTGTGGGAGGTTGCGGAGGCGGGTGAACGGCTGGAGTATCCTCAGCAAATCGACGCGCTCTTCACGCTGGGTGGCGACGGCACGTTGTTGCGCGGCGCGCGATTCCTCAATGGTTACGCCGTCCCGATTCTGGGCATCAACATCGGTCGGCTGGGATTCCTTACCAGCTGTAGTGGCGATGAACTCGAAGCCGGTGTGCGTCGATTCGCCATCGGCGACTTTACGTCGGAAGCGCGGATGGCACTGGCCTCCGCGACGCTCAACCGCGACGGAGAGCAGCGCTGCGAGTGGTTGGCGCTCAACGATGTGGTGTTGCACAAAGGCGGATTCGCGCGCGTGGTGAAACTCTCCGTGTTCGTCGACGACGAGCTGATCGGGACCTACTCGGCCGATGGGCTCGTGCTGTCGTCGCCGACGGGCTCCACCGGCTACTCGTTATCGGCCGGTGGTCCGATTGTCGTACCGACCGTCGAAAGTATCGTACTCACGCCGGTCTCTCCGCACACACTGGCTATGCGCCCGCTGGTGCTGCCGCCGCAGGTTGAGGTCAAGGTGCGCGCGGAGGATGGGCCGGACGAGCTATTGGTAACCATTGACGGGCAAGTGGGCACTACGTTCACGAGTGGAGAAACCCTTGTGGTGCGTCGGGCACCGAACCCGGTGCTCATTGTACGGTTTCCAGGCACCACGTTCTTTAGCCGCATGCGTCGGAAATTCGGCTGGGGCGGACTCAGCGAACGAGACGGCGAGACCGCCTGACCCTCCTACCTGGTTGCCCGACGGATGCTCATTGAGTTACGCCTGCGCAACGTGGCCGTTATCGACACGGTTTCACTGCCGCTGACTGAGGGACTCAATGTGCTCACCGGCGAGACCGGCGCAGGCAAGTCGCTGATTGTCGGCGCGCTCGGCATGCTGTTGGGGGAACGCGCGGCGTCGGATCGGGTGCGCGCAGGTACAGAGCGGGCCACGGTCGAGGGCGTATTCGACGTGCGACGCGGTGACACGATCGGCACTGTGCATGGTGTCGACCCAGTGCCTTTGCGCGCCATACTCGATGCGCGCGGGATCGAGTCCGACGACGAGTTGCTGGTACTGAAGCGCGAGATCGGCGCCAACGGTCGCTCGCGCGCCTGGATCAACGGCTCGACGGTCACCGCGTCCGTGCTGGCCGAAATCGGCGCACTCCTCGTCAGCGTGCACGGCCAGCACGACTCCCGCCAACTGCTGGAGCCCGAGCACCAACGCGATATTCTCGACGCATTTGCCGGCGCCGACACCGCGAAGCGCCGTGTCGCGCACGCGTACGCGCATCGCACGGCGCTCGCGGCCCGCGAACATGAGCTGAGCGCGCGACGAGAGGACGCGACACGTCGCGCCGACTATTTGCGATTCGTCGTGCGCGAGATTGACAACGCGCGACCGGTGCCGGGGGAGGACGATGCGCTCGATGTGGAGATTCGTCGTTTGAGTCACGCGGGGGAACTGCGCACACTGGCCGCGCAGGCGTCGGAAGCGATCAGTGGCGACGAGGATGCGGCGCTTGGACGACTGGGCATCGTGCGACGCGCGCTGTCGCAATTGGTCCGTGTCGATCCGGCGACGGCGCGCTGGCAGGGCGCCTTCGACAGTGCGGTGTACGCACTCGACGAATTGTCGCGCGAACTGGACGGCTACGCCGATGCTATCGACGCCGATCCGGGTCGGTTGCGCCACCTGGAGTCGCGACGCGAGGTGCTGTACGACCTGACGCGAAAGCACGGCGCCACGCTGGCCGACGTGTTGGTCACCTGGCAGCGTGCACGCGAAGAACTCGAGCTGGTAGACGGCGGTACGCTGGACTTGGTGGCGATCCGCGCGGCGCGAGCGGCTGCGGATGACACGCTGACCGACGCTGCGGCCGACTTGACGCGTCGCCGCTCGGCGGCGGCAACGCAACTGGCCGTTGCGGTCGCATCCCTACTGCCCGAACTCGGGATGCCAGACGGGCGTTTTGAAGTCGCCATCGCGTCACTCGACCATATCGGTGAAGGGGGCGCCGAGTCGGTGGCATTCCTGGCTGCACTGAATGCGGGCAGCGAAGTGCGTCCCCTGGGAAGGATTGCGTCTGGCGGTGAACTTTCACGGGTGATGCTCGCGCTCAGCACCGTACTCGCGAGACTACAGCAGGTACCGACGCTTGTTTTCGATGAAGTCGATGCGGGAATCGGCGGGACGATCGCCTGGCAGGTGGGGGCCTTGATGCGGCGTGTTGCCGGACATCATCAGGTGCTCGCGATTTCTCACCTCGCGCAAATCGCGGCGCGCGCACATCATCACATTGTGGTTCGCAAGGGCGCCGTTGGCACGGTCACCACCGCAGACACCTCGGTCGTCACCGACGAGTCCCGCGTGCTGGAGATCGCTCGCATGCTCGGCGGCGATGCCGATCGCGAGGTCAGCCGAGCGCACGCGCGCGAACTTCTGGAGCGTGGCCGCGTGGACGACACGCTCGCGCCAACCGTGCGACCGCGTCGAGCCGTGACTCAGCGGCGGGGAAAACCGGTGTAGAAGCGAAACTCAAGCCGTTCAGTGGACACGGCGGGCGTAGCATCGCCGCTTCCAGTGATCGGTGTCGCGTGTGTGTAAATGACTTCGATGGGCCACTTGGACCGTCCGCGCACGTAACTCGACATCGTTGAGAACGTGACACCGAACATGTACGCCTGATACGCGCGCGAGCCAATCGACACCGTGGAGGCGCTGAGGGAATCGGTCGCGCTGAACGTGAATTGATCGGCGTCTGAGCGCCGATAGAGATAGCCGCCGGACACGCCAAAGAAGTGTCCCAGCATGAGGCGAGGAGCCAGCTCCACATCGAGGCGACGACCCAATGCACGGCTCGCGCCCGCCACCGTCGACGGGGCAAACAGCGCCGAATCGGCAAGCAACGGTCGCCGGATCACGACGCGGTCTCCGAGCGGTTGGACCACGCGCACCGTACCGCTCATCCACACAAAACGATTGAAGACGACATCGGTGGTGCTGCGCGCCAGCAGTGCGTTGGCCCCATCGCCGATAGGCACGTCGAAGGCCGCCTCAGAGCGATCGGCGCCCGCCGTGCCAAAGCGCCAACCGCCGGTGACTTGACTGCGTACGCCAAAACCTTTCGCCGCAAGCCACTGCACCGGCCGCTCACCGAGTGTGTTCAGCCAGAGATACGACGCCGTAACATCGATGTCGCCGATGCCGGCACGCCGGGTGCCACCGAGCACGTGATAGTTGAGGCCGTACGCGCTGTCTCCGGCAATCCGGGAAATCGCTCCTGGTCCATTCACAATAAGCGCCGATGCAGGCAACAGGCCCTCCGCGAGACTCGTGACGCCCAAGCCGGCGAACGCCGTACGCAGCGAGGCGATTCGCAGATTGATGGCCGCCTGCGTTGCGGAGTTGCTGATGGGTACAACCGGCGCACCGCCGCGCACGCTGTCCCCGTACAACGTCGCGATCGCCGTTTGCGTCGCGAGCGCCTGTTGCACCAATTGCGTCGCGCTGGCAGGGCTGGCACGTATCGCGTCGCATCCGGTCGCCGTGGCGAGCGCGCACCGCACAATCTCCGCCGAGAGTTGGGTGCGCGCCTGTGCCAGCTGCTGTAAGAGTGCGCCGTTCGCGCTGCGCGCCGTCCGACCAGCCGTGGAAGAAAACGCCGGGTTTTGTCCCACGGTAGCGCCCGCGCCAACCCGGTTCAACACCAACAAGGCGTTGTCACGCGATTCCACATACGGCACGACCACTCCCACAGACAGCGTTCGCGATAACCCCAGTTCAAACGACATCGGAGTAATGCTCTGGCGGGCGTCGCCGCTGGCTTCCAGCGCCCCCAGGGACAAGGCGAAGGACGCACTGCCGCTCAGGGCGCGAATCGCTTGCTCCGCCGCATTCAGTTGCGGCAGTTGACGTACTCCCAGCGCGACCGTGGCAAGTCCGCTGTAAAGCGGTCGAGAGCCCGAGGCGGTGAAGACGCGATCGTACCCATCCCAGATGCCGGCCACACGCAGCCGTACCACCCCCTTTGGCAGCGGTATCGCGTCGAATCCAGAGCCGGCGATGGCCTGTGCCGAAAGTCGCGAGGCCGCGACGGACTGCAGCGCGATACCACCCAGCGTGGCGGCTGCGGCGAGTGCGAGAGGCCCGCGACGGCACCAGCGAGACACGAGGAGCGCAATGGGAACGATTGACGACCGAAACATGCGTGGAGTTAGACGTGTTAACGCGAGCGAAGATAGATTATACCCTCGCGCTTTCCACTTCGTTCGACTCAACGTGCAGATACCTACCGTTCCATGGCAGGTGACAGGCAATCACTGGCTGTCGCTGCCCTGTATCAATCCCGCAGATGGTGCCGTCCATGCCATCGGCGTATTGCATCGTGGCGCGCGCGCCGCGATCGAGTTCGCCGGAAGCGAACACTTCGAGGTGGGAGCCGGCACACCACTCTTCGTGCCCGTGCTTCGGGTGAACGGCGAGATTCGCGCGCTCGCGTCGGAGGGGATTGCGTGGGAACGAGCCGTTGGGTGGCTGCCGACCTTCACCTGCACGGTGGGCAGTTTACTTCTGCGCGGAACGGTCTTCGCACCCTATGGGCGTGACGCCGATATGGCGGGCGCCGTGTACACGTTGGGCGTCGAGAATCGTGGAACAACTGAGGTGACGGTTGAGATTGCGCTCGAAGGCACCCTCGGACACCGTCAGCAACGCGTACGCTCGGCGAGAGCGTTCGACGATGAGCATCGGGTCAGCATCGGCGCCGACGATGTGCTCCTGTTGGAAGGGACGGCCGTGCCCAGCTTGGCGGCCCTGGCGATTGGAGCCGATGGACCGGTGCGACTTGAAGTACCGCCGCGCGCATCGCACGACCCCTGTCAGTTTGCTATTCGGCGCGATCTGGTGGTCAGTGCAGGGGCGACGGTGCAGTGCGCGTTTTACGTCACGGTGGGCCCCGAGCGCGATGGAGCGCAAGCCACCGTGAGCGTCATGCGCCGTCGCGGCTGGCGGGCGTTGCTCACCGCCACGCGCGAAGCACTGTCGACTATGGAGCAAACCACCGGGAACGAAGGCGTTGACCGGCTGATCAATCGCAATCTGCTGTTCGCCTATTTCTACGGCGTGGGTCGAGCGCTCGACGACGCGCATTTCTACCTGGTGCGGTCACGCGCCCCGTGGCATGCGGCGGGCGTCACGGTTCGCGATTTCGAGGCGCTACTCTGGACATTGCCGGCCGTCCAACTGGCCGACACCGGACTGGCGCGTGAACTGCTGGTGAGAGTGTGCGAGTTGCACGGATACGCGCCCGGGCAGGGCGTGCATTATTTCGACGGCACACTCTTTCAGCCGGGATTCGCCATCGAAGGACCGGCGTCTTACGCCATCGCGACCGACCGCTACATCCGCGATAGCAACGATGATCAAATTGTTGAAGATCCCGTGGTCGCCGATACGCTGTATCTCGCCGCCGACGATATTTCCGCGCGTCGCGACGCGCAAGTGCCGCTGTACTCCACTGAAGTACTTCCATCGGGCGGACCCGCACCGCACCCGTTCACGCTGCACGGCAACGCGACCGTGGCGCTGGCGCTCGATGTCCTGCGGCGCACGCTCGATGAGGACGCCGCGACCGGGCTGCAGGACCCAGCGGCCGTGCGTGCCGCCTTGCTGAGGCATTTTGCCGTGGATCGCGGGGGTAAGGCACGGTTAGCAACATCGATCGATCTGGCCGGCGGCGCGGGGTTAGATGACGATCCGGTTGGTTCGCTGATGTGGCTGCCGATGTATGAGGCGCTCGACCGCGAAGACTCGCTGTATCGCCGATCGGTGCGTGCGGTGGCCGGACAGACCACCGCCCTGGCCCCGCAGTTGGCGCGATTGTTGGGTCCCGATGGCAGCGACGTTTTGGCGTGGCTCCGACGTGCTCCGCTCGACAACGGCATCGCGGCCGAGTCGGTGGACACGGAAGGGCGAGCCATTGAGAACGGCGGCGACGCGGCGCTTGCCGGCTTGCTGGCCTACACGGTGTGGTACACGGCGCACGCGCACGGACTGAGGGGTTAGCGCGAAGCGTTAGCGCGCCGCGAGTCGTCGCCTGTCGGCGCCCCGCTGAGCGGGTTATTGTTTGAGTCGCTGACGAGGGACGGTACGTGAAAGCGGAGGAGTGCTCTCGAAGGCGTTCCCCGACCCGGGTGGCGAAACTGGTAGACGCGAGGGACTTAAAATCCCTTGGCCGTAAGGCCTTGCGGGTTCGAGCCCCGCTCCGGGTATGCACGCCTCGTTATTTTTCCGCAGATGTCTGACGTCGTCGCACTCGCCTCGGAACTGCTGTCCCTCGAATCCACCACCGGTCGCGAAAAAGACGCGGTGGATTTCGTCGCACGTTGGCTCATCTCGCGTGGCTGGAACGTCACGCTGCAAGAGGTGGAACCGCAGCGTTCGAACGTCTGGGCCACGCGACGTGGCGGTGGCGTCACGCTCTCGACGCACCTGGATACCGTACCACCATTCGTCGCCCCGCGGCTTGAGGGCACCAGGCTATACGGACGCGGTGCTTGCGATGCCAAAGGGATTGCTGCGGCCATGCTGATTGCGGCGCAGCAGCTGGCCGACGCCGGCGAGGATCGCGTGGACCTCTTGTTCGTCGTGGGCGAAGAACGCAATTCGCCCGGCGCCCGCGCGGCCAATCGCTTGCCCGCGACCAGTAAGTGGCTCGTGAACGGCGAACCAACTGAAAGCAAGCTGGCATCAGGCGGCAAAGGCGCACAACGCGTCATTGTGCGCGTGCGTGGACGCGAAGCGCACTCGGCGTACGCCCATCTGGGCAGCAGCGCGCTGGAGCCGTTGATAGACCTCTTGCCCAAGTTGCGGACACTGGCGTTGCCGATCGATCCGGTCCTGGGAGCGACCACGTACAACATCGGCGTGCTGCGTGCCGGTACCGAAGCGAATGTGGTACCCGGACTTGCCGAAGCCGAGATTATGATCCGACTCGTTGGCGACGTGACACCGGTGCGGGAAGCGTTCGCCGAGTGGGCGGGGAATCGTGCCGAGCTGGTATGGGGCTCGCATATTCCGGCGCAGCATTTCCATGTGATTCCCGGTTTCGAAGTGGAAGCGGTGGCGTATACCAGTGACATCCCGCTCCTCGATCGCTGGGGCACGCCGCTGCTGTTCGGACCCGGATCCATCCACGTGGCACACACCCCCATCGAGTACATCGATACGACCGAACTCGAAGCGTCGGTCGACGCCTACGTGCGTATCGTCCACTCACTCCTCGCATGACCAACAGCTTGAAAACTCCCCCCGTCCGCTGGCCGGTTGCCGTTCTCGGAGCCACCGGCGCGGTGGGTCAGGCCTTCATCCGTCTGCTCGCGGGTCACCCGTGGTTTGATCTCGTTGAAGTTGCCGCGTCTGAACGAAGCGCCGGAAAGTCTTACCGCGACGCGTCGCGCTGGCTGGAAGGCACGCTGCCAGACGCGGTCGCCCACCTCACCGTGCTACCGTGCGATCCGGCGGCGGTACGTGCGCCCATCGTGTTTTCGGCGCTCGACTCGTCGGTGGCCGGTGACGTCGAGGCGGCATTTGCGGCCGCCGGTCGGCTCGTGCTGAGTAACGCGAAGAACTACCGCATGGCGCCCGACGTACCACTCGTTATTCCCGAGGTGAATGGCGATCACCTCGGAATATTGACGCGGCAGCGGCGTGAGCGCGGTTGGCCCGGCGGCATCGTGACCAATGCGAATTGCGCCGTCACCGTTGTGGCGATGGCCCTCGCACCACTGCACGCGGCATTTGGTGTTCGCAAAGTGTTCGTGTCTACCATGCAGGCGGTGTCGGGCGCCGGTTATCCTGGTGTGCCGTCGCTGGACATCCTCGGCAATGTCATTCCGTACATTGGCGACGAAGAGCCGAAAATCGAAGCAGAGCTCACCAAACTGCTAGGATCGTTCGACGGCACATCGATAATTCCTGCCGACATCGTCACCAGTGCTCATGCCAATCGCGTGCCAGTTGAGCACGGACACACCGTCTGCATGTCGGTCGCGTTCGACCGACCGCCAACGCCGGACGATGCGCTACGCGTGCTCAAGGGATGGACTGGCGTGCCGATGGTGCGTGGCCTGCCCAGCGCGCCGTCACCGGCGCTGATTGTGCGTGACGAACTCGATCGACCGCAGCCCCGTCGCGATGGACCGTCTGGCAATGGCATGGCCGTCACCATTGGCCGCGTGCGCACCGATCCGCTGTTCGATCTGCGGCTGGTCGCAATGGCGCACAACGTGATTCGTGGCGCGGCCGGCGGCTCGATTCTGAATGCGGAACTGTTGGTAGCGACCGGGCAGCTGTCTGGGATCGCACCACCGTGATCGTCTGCAAGTTCGGTGGGACGTCCGTGCACGACGCGACGGCGATCGACCGCGCCGCGTCGATCATTCGCAGCAAGGCCGCACGTCAGCCAATCGTCGTGGTGTCGGCCTTCGGTGGTGCCACCAACCAACTGCTGGAGATCGCCAACAAGGCCAGCGCATCCGATCTGCTGGTCGCATTGCAGCTCATCGAACAGCTACGCGAGCGTCATTTGCGCGAAGCGGCGGCGCTGCTCCTGGGTTCACCGGAAGCCGACGAAATTGCTTCCGAGATAAGCGCGGGTTTTGACGATCTGGCGCATCTTGCAGAAGCGTTTCGTACGCTGGGATATCTTACCCCACGCTCGCTCGATACCGTGGCCGCTGTCGGGGAGTTGTTATCGTCGCAAATAGTTGCCGCCGCGTTCCGGCATCGCGGGCTACCTGCGGTATTCGTCGATGCACGCGACGTGCTCAAGACGAACGACTTCTTTACGCGCGCAGAGCCTGATGTGGCCGAGATCGAGCGCGCAGCGGAACAGCTGCTCGTTCCACTGGTGCAGCGCGGTCAGATTCCGGTCATGGGCGGGTTCGTCGGCTCGGCGCCCGGTCGCGTCACCACCACACTCGGTCGTGGCGGCTCGGATTTTTCCGCATCGCTTGTGGGCGCGGCGGTGCAGGCGGAAGCCATCGAGATCTGGACCGATGTAGACGGCATGCTCACCGCCGATCCGCGCATCGTACCCGAGGCTCGGCTTATCGAACGCATCCGCTACGATGAGGCCGCAGAACTCGCGTCGTTTGGTGCCAAGGTGCTGCATCCGAGCACCATTGCACCGGCGGTGCAGCGTGGCATACCCGTGTATGTGTTCAATTCGCGCAATCCGGAAGGGCGCGGCACGATGATCGCCTTTGAGGCACCGCGTATGGCGGTCCGTGCCATTGCCGGGAAGCGCAACACCACCGTCATCAAGTTGCGTTCGGCACGTATGCTGTTGGCGCCGGGATTCTTGCGTCGCGTCTTTCAGGTATTCGAGACGCACCGTACGTCGGTCGATGTGGTCGCGACGTCGGAAGTTTCGATTTCCGTAACGCTGGATGACCCGGAGAATCTTGATGCGGTTGTGGCGGATCTCATGCAGTTCGGTGACGTCGCGGTCGAACGCCATCGGGGAATTGTGGCCATCGTCGGCGCGGGCATTGCCGATGGCGGGCGGGCGCTGGGAGATGCGATCGCGGCCCTGGGTCCGATTCCGGTGTACATGGCGTCGCTCAGTGCTACCGGTATTAACTTCACGCTGGTTATTGATGATGCGGAAGTGGTGCCGGCCATGCAGCGACTGCATCGCACATTCTTTACGGACGCCGCGTGACAAACCCGGTGGTGCGTCTCGCGTTAGTCGGAATGGGGCGCATGGGGCGCGCGCTTGAGGCGCTCGCGCCCGAACGTGGCATGGAGATTGTCGCCCGTCTCGATGCGCCGGAGATGACGCGAGGACTTCACCTTGGCGACCTGCATGGCGCGCAGGTGGCGATCCAGTTTACGCAGCCTGACTGCGCCATCGACAACGCGGTGGCGTGCCTGTCGCTCGGTTGTCCGGTCGTGATCGGCACCACCGGCTGGTCGTCACAGCGCGGTGTGCTCGAATCCGCCATTGCCAGTACTCGCTGCCCGGCGCTGGCAAGCCCAAATTTCTCGCTCGGAGTCCAGCTGTTTCTGGCGTTCGCGGAGGATGCGGCGCGCAGGCTGCGGGGCGTCACGGCGTTTGATGCACATATCATCGAAACGCACCACACGGCTAAGCAGGACGCGCCGTCCGGCACTGGCATCGCGATCGCGGAACGCGTTGCGGCTGGGCTCGGGCACGAGGTCCCGATTACCAGTGTGCGTGTCGGAGCGGTCCCGGGAACACACGAACTCGTTTTTGATGCGCCATTCGAGCAGATTCGACTGGTACACGAGGCGCGTGACCGCCGAGTGTTCGCGGATGGCGCGCTCACTGCGGCGCGATGGCTGGCGGCTGGCCGAACACCGGCGCTCTATTCCATGCAGGATGTGTTGACCACGCTCGCCCACTAGCTACCGATCCATTCGATGACCGCCAACCGACTTCATGGATGTGGAACCGCTCTGGTGACGCCGTTCACGGCGACGGGTGCCGTCGATGAAGTAGCGCTGCGCGCATTCGTAGACTGGCAGCTGCACGAGGGAGTACACTTTGTGGTGCCCTGCGGCTCCACGGGCGAAGCGGTGACACTCTCGCCGGTTGAGCATCGGCGCGTGGTCGAGATCACGGTCGAGCAGGTGAATGGCCGCGTGCCGGTGGTTGCGGGTGCTGGATCCAATGACACGCAGAAAGCCATCGCGCTATCGCGGGAGGCAAAGGCCGCCGGTGCCACCCACTTGTTGCACGTGACGCCCATGTACAACAAGCCGCCACAGCGTGCGCTGCTGGCCCACTTTCGTGCCGTCGCTGATGCCTGCGACCTACCCATCGTGTTGTACAACGTACCGAGCCGCACGGCGATAAACCTGGAGACGCGCACGTGCCTGACGCTGGCGGAGGATCCCCGCTTCGTCGCGGTCAAGGAAGCGTCCGGCAATCTTGGGCAGATTAGTGAAATCATTCGTGAACGTCCGGCTGGATTCGCTGTGCTCTCAGGCGACGATGGCTTTACCATCGCGGTGATGGCGCACGGTGGGGAAGGCGTGATTTCCGTGGTGTCCAACGCCGTGCCGAAACTCACCGCGTCACTCTGCGAGGCAATGGCACGTGGAGACTTGGGCGAGGCTCGGCGGTTAGACTCACGACTCGCCCCGATCGTGCATGCCGCATTTGTCGAATCGAATCCCATCCCGGTCAAGGCCATGTTGCACAAACAGCAGCGCATGGAGAATGTGCTTCGCCTGCCGTTGGTCCCCCTCGCTGATGTTCATCACGACGTCGTTTTTCGTGCCCTTGCCAGCGCCTACGCACGGTAGCCATGGCTTTCTCACTCACTGAACTCGAAGCCCGACTCAGCGATCCGCTGATACTCGACAGCGGTGCTCCGCTGGCGACCGATGCGCAGCACGTTTTCGATCACGCGATCGCCCTACTCGAGCGCGGCGAGCTTCGCGCAGCACGCCGGGACGCCGATGGAACGTGGCACGCGGTGCCGTGGGTTAAACGCGCCATTCTGCTCGGGTTTCGCCTGGGAAAGGTCGTGGAGATGTCGTCTGGTGGACCGTTCCACTTTTTCGACAAGCACACTTTCCCGACGCGAGATTTTCGCCTTGAGCATCAAGTGCGCATTGTGCCAGGTGGGTCGACGGTGCGTCGCGGAGCCTATCTTGCGCCATCGGTTGTGTGCATGCCGCCGATGTACGTGAACGTTGGCGCGTGGGTGGGTCGTGGCACCATGATCGACTCGCATGCGCTGGTGGGATCGTGCGCGCAGATCGGTGAGCGCGTGCACTTGAGCGCTGCGGCGCAGATCGGTGGCGTGCTGGAGCCTGTCAATGCCTCGCCGGTGATAATCGAGGACGATGTGATTGTGGGTGGCAACTGTGGCGTATACGAAGGTACCGTCGTGCGCGCACGCGCCGTACTTGGCGCTGGCGTCATTCTCACGCGCGGCACGCCCGTCTATGACTTGGTGCGCGAAACGGGGCACCGCGGCACGCCCGACCTTCCGCTCGAGATTCCCGAGGGTGCGGTGGTGGTGCCCGGCGCCCGCCGGGTCAGCTCGGCGTTTGGC